>JAEOUI010000104.1 GCA_016839425.1 Promethearchaeota archaeon | reverse complement strand
CAAAATCAGAAAAAAAATGAAAGAGCTCGCTTTAGAATTGGATTGAGCTAATAAATTAAAGATTTAAAAAAAAAATATTTTAATAAAGCGCGTCGAGTTGCACTCCATATTTTTGAAGAACATTTCTGCGTTTCAGTTTCATAGTTTGGGTTAAAAGTCCGTTTTCAAGAGTGAAATCCTCTGCCGTGAAAATTAATTTCTTAGGGATCTCGTAATGTGCAAAGTTATCTTTGAGTTGATTTTCTACCGTTTCTACAAGAAGTTGTTGGATTTTTGTGTTTTTCACTAAATCCGATGGGCTCGTCTCGGTTATTCCCATATTTTTGGCTTCTATACCCAGTATTGCAAAATCTGGTACGACAATTCCAACATTATATGGTTTTCCGTCTCCAAAGATCATGATATTACCAATTAAAGGACTGAGTTTTATTTCTTCTTCTATTGCCGCAGGATGAACATATTTTCCGTTTTCGAGCTTATATTCTTCCTTAAATCTACCGGTGATGTGCAAGAATCCGTCTCCGTCAATCCATCCTCTATCGCCCGTTCGAACGCCTTTTCCCAATTCGGGATCTTCCACCATGGTTTCTGCGGTCTTTGCTGGCTTATTGTGATATCCTTGCATCACATTCGGACCATAACAAATGATTTCTCCGTCCAAACTGTCTTCTCCCACTAAAGACTTGTCAATGATGACCGTGACGTTTTCAATGGGACGCCCAACAGTCCCCATTTTTTGAGCTGAAGGACAATTAACGGTTATTGTGGGTGAAGTTTCGGTCATACCGTAGCAATCATAAGTGGGAATTCCTAGGTCTATGAAAAATTGAGCAATATCAGGGATCATAACAGCGCTACCCGTAACAGAAAACCTCAATCTACCCCCAAACAATGCTCGCAGGTTAAAAAACATATTTTCCATAGATTGTTGTTCTTCCTCGTCAATTGTACCGCCTTCTCTTAATACTTTTGAATTATCAATTGCCTTGAGAAATGCTTCCTCTACCTCTGGTCCCGCTTCCTTCATTTTATGATGTATACCGTTATAAATACTGTTAAAAACGCGTGGAACTGCCATAAATATTGTAGGTTTAACTTTTGCTATATCTTCCGTTAAAGTTAAAGTAGTTTCCATAAGCCCTACAGACATTCCGTGATATGTATTAAGATACAATTCTGATGTTTGACCGTAACTATGTGCCCAGGGAAGGATCCCAAAAGTAATATCATTTTCGTCAATTCCAGGAAAGGCCGCGTGTGAACCTAATAAATTCGATGTATAATTTCCATGACTCAAGAGCACGCCTTTGGGATCTCCCGTGGTTCCCGAAGTATAAATGAGGCCCGCAATCTCGCTCCAATGTGGTTTAACTGATGGTATTGGATTTTTCGCACCTAATTCCTCTAAGCTCGCCATTGTATTGGTTCCATTACCTTGAATTACGAAAATTTTCTCTAATGTATCAATATCGTCCTTGAATCCTTTAACTTTATCGTAAACTTCAGAATTTACAACAAAAAGGAAACGTAATGCACTATCCTTGATAATATAGTGCCATATCTTGACTAGTTCTTTTTCGTACATGGGAACCAATCGAGCGTTAAGGCCGTAAGTTGAATAAGCAATGACGGCCCATTCCACGCTATTATCAATGATAAGTCCTACTGATTCGCCTTTTTTCAGACCAATTTGAGCCAAACCCCCTCGGAGATTATTAACTCTATCGGCCACTTGCTCGTAAGTAGTCCACTCGTAATCTCCGTAAGAATTTTTTGTGCCAATAAATGGTCTTTTTCCAAATTTTTTGACTGCGTCTTCAAAGAGATCCACTAAATTGGTTGGATGCTTGAACCATTCTTCTTTCATATAATTTTACTACCTCTAAATTTATAGAAAAATATGATTAATTTTGAAAAAACTTATTTCATCATTACAAATATATGAATCATTTTAAATTTTAATCTTAATTTTTTTAGGAATCAATGATTAATGAATGGTGTTCACGGATAATATGACAGAACTGTGAAAAAACAAGGAAAATTATTCAATCTCCAAATAATAATTCTTTTTTAATTTAATGGCTTATCCAAAATATTCAAATGATTATCGTTTAAATCATAAATTAATCTTTATTAATAATTTTTAAATAATGAAAAGATTCAAGAGCATCGACCTATTACGTGGATTTTCCATGGTGTGGATGATATATGGACACTTAATGGACTGGTGGCTCGAGCCCTCTTCGCGTTTATGGTTTTATGATTGCATTCGGGCAATGGGTGATGTTTTTGGATCTGGATCATTTATTTTTCTTTCGGGAGTCAGCACGATGATTTCTTATCGAAGAAGAAAGGAAAGATCTCTCGCTTCTGGGGGGCATGACTTCTCACAAGTTAGAAATGAATATCTTTTTAAAGCATTTTTTTTCTTGCTTGTAGCCTTTGGGTATAATTTCATTGTTTCTATAATGGCCATGAACTTTTTCTTGATTTGGAACTGGTTTGTACTGCAGACCGTGGCTTTCTCGTTATTTCTTGCTTGGCCCTTACTAAAAAGATCAAAATTAGTGCGAATCCTTTTGGCGGCGATTATCATGATCGGAAACCAGATTCTTCTAGCTTTCTTGCTCCCATACGAAGGAGAGGCGAATCTATTTGGCATTTTATTCCACATATTCTACACGAATATTAAACTCGACCCTATATTTTCGTTCTTCCCTTTCTTTTTGATAGGAACAATATTGGGAGATTTTGTGCATGACATTTCGAAAATAGAAAACTCCGAAGAACAAATGATCATGGTAAGAAAACAGATATTATTTCCTTCAGTAATTTCGGGAACGATATTGTATCTTACAGGCATTCTTTATTTATTTCCTACCTTCATACATCACAGAACCTTTCCTTGGTTGATTTATGACCTGGGTTTCATCTTAATTGTTAGTTCAATGTTTATCTGCTTGGATTTCCTCGGAGCGTTAGATAGAAAGAAAAGCTATAGATCCTTATTTTATTTCTCTTATTACTCGATCTCAGCGTACTTGGCCCATAACCTCTTGTTTTTCGTATTTACTCAGAAACTTCATTGGATGCTATTAACGCCTGCCGCAATTATAGCAATAATACTTGTAGGATTGCTTTTAAGGGCGCTCTACAAATCAAAATATAGGGAAGACGTCTCAATTAAATTCCAAATTGGAAAATTATCCCTTTACCTCACGAAAAAGATTGAAAACAGGAAATCATCGTTATAATATTAAATCTATTTCTAATTCTCTATAAATTTATAAATCTTATACCAATATCACAATAGATCGAAATGAATGACGATATTTCAAAAAAACTAATCATAACGGCAGCCCTCACGGGAGCATCTACTACGAGAGAGCAAAATCCCACCTTACCGCATACAGCTGAAGAATTTGGAGTCGAGGCAAAGAGATGTTTCGATGCGGGGGCTTCTATTGTCCATCTTCATGTGAGAAATCCCACGACTGGTCTTCCTGAAACCGATATAGAGATTATTAGGGCAGCTCTCGAAAACATTAAATCGAAAGCTCCTGACCTTATTATCAACCTTAGCACGGCAATAAGCACATTATCGTCGCAAGACCAGAGAATCGCACCCGTGAAAATTTTTAAACCCCCTCTTGCTTCCTTAAACTCCAATTCTATGAACTTTTCTATAGGGGATTATAAGACTGGTAAAGTTATCAAGGGCGGAGACAACATCTTTGTTAATGACTTTGAACTGGTGCAAGTTTTTGCTAAGGAAATGAAGCGTGTTGGATCTAAACCCGAGATTGAGATTTACGATATTGGGGGAATGTATAATATATTGTTTCTTAACAAGCAAGACGGTCTTTTCGAACAACCGTTACATTTCCAATTCGTTTTTGGTGTATTGGGGGGTGTCCCGTTTACAATGCAAAATTTAGCGCTTTTAATCTCTCTCTTGCCCAAAGGATCCACGTGGAGCGTATGTGGCGTTGCCAAGCAACAATTCCAAGCGGGAATCTGTGCAGCTGCCTTGGGAGGGCATGTGAGAGTTGGCTTGGAAGACAACATTCGGCTCGTTTCTGGTGAACTAGCCAAAGGAAGTTGGGAACAGGTAGAATGGGCATCACGTTTAGCAAAAATTGCAGGGAGAAATGTTGCTTCTCCCTCTGAAACAAGAGAGATGTTAAACTTAAGGAACAAAAATATCTCTATTTAATTTCAAATTTTAATAGTTATTAATTTTTAAAAAAAAGGATATTTATCTGATAAACAATTCTTTTATGAATCTTGGAAGAACAAACCCTATATAAAACGAAATTGCTGAAATTATGCCACACAATCTAGAGATCACGACGATGAATTCCCCAAAATCAACAAAAAGGGTTT
>JAEOUI010000103.1 GCA_016839425.1 Promethearchaeota archaeon | reverse complement strand
TTTTTTCCCGTCGTAAAAAAAAGTTTTGTTGCTCGTAGTCAAAATCGATGGAATTCGCTGCTCGTGATTATATTACTTGTATTCATTGCAATTTTCATAAGCTTGCCGTTTTCAGCCTCAATTTTCTATCTATTTATGCCAATGAACTGGTTTTTTATAGTAATGGTAGGCGTTTTAACACTATTTTTTTTTTTATTCGCTTCTATTAAAAAAACTACTCAAGATGAAAACGCCTTTAACGAGGAATTAAAGAAAGGAATGGACGAAGAATTGGATAAAACTCTGAATGACACTCATAATTTTACGCTTAAGCAGGAATTTAAAAGAAAGATCATTCATCTATTAGTAATTTTCTATGTGACCGCCTGGATTATAGAGCCTGCAATATTTTATGGCGTCCAATTTTTATATGCAGGAGTTTCGAACACGGCATCTGCAGAAAATTTCTATAATTCGCAATTTTTGTTTGAATATTCAAATGTGAATCTAATCTTGCAAAATGCCTTAGTCGCTCATTTTTTCATGTTATTAGTAATATTTATGGCAAACGCCAACGCAGAGATAATGAGGCTTAGGTTCCCAAATAAAGCCTTTGTTCTTAAAAAAACTCTTCAGAAAACAAGACGCCCTACTGAAATACACGATATATCTCCCTCCATTCTTTTATTGTTAGGCTTGGCAACTTCTTCAATAATACTCACTTATGGGACAAGCGATCGAATCTTAGGTATTTTCGCTCAAATTGGTGTTATTATCTTTACGGTTTTGAGCGATATGTTTGCTGCCCTTATAGGTAGAAAATGGGGCAAGCATAAATGGTGGTGCGTCAAAGGAAAATCTTACGAAGGAACCATTGGGGGGTTCTTAATTGGTGTTTTATCGTCGATTATATTTTTAGGTCCAATTATTGCTTTCATTGGAGGGGCAATATTTGTTTTCACGGACATTGCTCTTGATAAGCTTAAAATTTCGGATAACGCTCTCAATCCAATCTTGATGGCCATAACTTTCAAGTTATTAATTGGATTAGTATATCCTTTAATTCCCATGCTTCCAATTTTAATTGTTTGGTAGGAATTAAAAAGTTAGAATATAATTTAATTGGATAGAGAAAAATCAATTATTCATTCTTTAAAATAATTCTTGCGTCAACGCATGTAATGCCCGATTCGTAGATAAATACGGGATTTAAGTCCATTTCAAAGATTTCCTCGTGTTCAATGACCAAATTCGATATTTTTAATAATACATCGATAAGTGCGTTAATGTCTGCTTTAGGTTTTCCTCGATATCCGTCTAAAATCGGAAAGCCCTTGATTTCTCGAATCATTTCTTTAGCATCATATTCCGTTATAGGGGCAATCCTAAAACTCACATCCTCGAGAAGTTCCACTAAAATGCCTCCAATGCCAAACATGAGCGCTGGACCAAATTGAGGATCGGTCGTCATCCCTATGATGAGCTCGGTTATTGGCTCTTTTGCCATTGCTTGTACGGAAACGGTCTTTTTTGAAGTTGCATTAATTTTCATGAGATCGTCAAAAGTTTTTCCTGCTTCTTCTTGAGTTTTTATATTTAATTTAACCGCCCCCGTGTCCGATTTGTGTACGACGTCTTCGGCTATGAGCTTCATGACAATAGGAAAGCCAATCTCATTTGCTGCATCTATGGCTTCTTGTTTGGATGTAATCAACTTTTGAGATGGAATGGGAATTCCAATTTCGTTGAGTAGTTCCTTGCTTTCAAATTCCGTGAGAACTCTTTGTCCAGAGTCCATCTTTTTTTTCAAGACTTCTGCTAAGTTCATTTTTGACATGCTTTAATGCTTTTAACTAAATAAATAAAAAAAAAAATTTAAAATTATGCTAATTTTTTTAGAGCTTTTGAGTTTTAGGAAATAATATGAAAATTATTAAACCTAATCGAAATTAATATAATAATTTACAGTTGAAAAATTTGTTAAAAAAGGCGTAGTTATATTAATAACCGTTTATTCCAAGTATTATAGATATAGGAGATATTTACATTTCGTTTTACATCGACAATGTCCTAATGGCGTTTCACTGTGTTTCATCTTAATAAAAAAATCAAAAAATTCATATTGTCCATTTTCTGGAGTTTTATCTTAATTTCCTTATTGATAGGTTTTTTAAATCAAAATGAAATTTCAAAGGGTATAACATCAGAGGAAATTAGACAATCAAGCTATCCAGATTTTTATTTTTATAAGATTATCACGGTTAGTGTACCTCCTCTCACTGATCTGAACGAACTCGAATATTTTCCAGCTGTACTCTCTTTTTATGATAAAGACCTCAGGAATTACGCTCAAGCGGATGGCGATGATATTGCCTTCTTTATTGAAGATAACCAATTAGAACACGAAATAGAATTGTACGATCCCGACTATAACGAGACGCACGCTTTATTCATAGTTTGGATTAAAATTCCATTAATTCTCCCTAATGAAAACATAAATCTTACAATGAGATTTGGAGGACCGATTCTATATTCACAACAGAATTCAGAAGCTGTTTGGGATGAAAATTTCGTTGGTACTTGGCATTTTAAAGCCAATTCTATTAATATCGCAAACGATTCAACTCAAAATGACAACGATGGAATCATCTACTATAAATCCAATGCCGCGATTGAAAATACCGCGGTCGTTGATGAAAATCTTGATGTTGATACTGAAGAGGTCGTAATTGAAGAAGATGATCTAATAGGACCATTTGTTGATTTTGCTAACCAAGTTGATTCCATCGTAGTAGAAGATAAAAGCTCTCTGAATATGCAAGACGATATCACGATTAGTTTTTGGATAAAAGTGATAGCTTCCTCTTGGGAGGATGTTTTAATAATTTCGAAAGGTACGGATACAAAAAGTGCTTACTCTGTTTTTCTTAATGCAAGTTGTTATGTAATCTTTAACCTAAACGAAGAAGAAGAATCCGACGATAAAGACTTGTTAGCATCTATACATCCTATCTCAATCGGAAAGTGGACTCAAATAACTTGTATTAGAGAATTCGAAACGATGAAAATATTAATAGACGGTCAATTAGTTGCTTCGAAAGAATACAAGCAGAAAATTAAGG
>JAEOUI010000102.1 GCA_016839425.1 Promethearchaeota archaeon | reverse complement strand
ATTTTTCGGCAATTCTAAAAATTACTTTCTGATCAAGGCATAATTCAACAAAACGCAGCATCCAACCATTTGTTATGTAATAAAAACATTCCCAATCCGGCTCAAAATCCTTGTAACTCACGATTATTTTATTTTCGGATAATTTTTCCATTCTTATTTCTCCACAGTTATAAGTCAACTTGAAAAAAATGTTGAATTTGGCAATAATTCTTTCAATGTTCTTATCGGTAATGGTGTTCTTATAAACTGAAGTCATGATAATCTCGCCAAACCTTCGTCCCCATTGATGGAGAATATCAGGATCACTTTTCCCATCAACGTGAGCAACAGTATCGTGGATGTTTCTGTAGGTCTCGTAGGGGTACCATATTGAATCAAGAATCCTGGTTTCTAATAGTGATTTTGCATCTTCAGTTAATAGTTGGTCGTAGATGTTAGTTTTATTGGCTTTCACTGCCTTGACCATCAATTTTACGGACGAACCCTTTACTTTTTTGATAATAATCCCACCCACCTTGTTTAGAATTTAAGTTTATTCAGATCATATAATTCATTCATATAAACCTTGGTCTTATTTGGATTTCTTCGAGTGGATCGAACGAATATTCCATAATATTTATTGTCTGAGATTAATATTCTTTGTATTTTTTTGAGATCGAATTATAGGTTCACCTTCGATTTTGTTCGTCCCTACATCTCGATCTGTAATCAGTTGAATGAAGCTAAATCATATTTAAGATTCAAGAGATTCTCGTTAAAATTTATCACACGCCATGGGATGATAGATTCTGATATGCTTGAAGAGTAAGCGAGTTCTTTTTGATTGTCAATTTATATATTTATGAATATGTTCTTCCTAGATTCGTATTTATCATTCAAACTTAAATAATCGCACTTTTCTATATTGTTTTTATCAAGAATTCGAAATTAATTTCCTATTGATACTTCCAAACCAATTTCCTTGATGATCGTTTTCAAGCGAGCTATTTTATTCTCGTCGGGGGCTACATTACTGGAAAACAAGTAAGATTTGCCGATTTGTTCGCATTTATTTTTTCCTCCCTCGTGATAAGGCAGCAAGGAAATCTTTTTTGCTCCAATTTCCTTTCCAAGCGTGGCAACTTTTCTTATATGGTCCTCCGAATCGTTAAATCCAGAGATCAATGGTACTCGGAGCCATATATTATCGTGTATTTTTGCAATTTTCTTGAGGTTCTCCAAGATGAGATTGTTCTTGACGCCAGTAGTATCTTGATGCTTTTCTGGATCCATGTGTTTGATGTCGAAAAGGATTAGGTCAACATGAGGTAAAATCTTTTCTATTACCATCCATGGAGCGTGTCCCGTTGTTTCAATCGCCGTATGTAATCCATTTTTATTACATTCGGTTAGCAGGTCAAGCAAGAATATGGGTTGAGACAATGGTTCCCCTCCAGAGATAGTGACGCCTCCACCAGAATTCTCGTAAAACGGTTTATCTTGAATGACTTCTTCTAATACTTCTTCAACAGATACATGCCATCCACATCGATTTAGAGAATGATAAATGCAACTTTCAACGCAAACCAAGCAAGAATCGCACTTGTTCCAATCTATCTTTCTCACGCCTGCATCTGTAAAAAAGATTGCACTTTGCGGACAGACTTTAACGCATGCGCCGCAACTCTTGCAGTTTACCTCGCGCACCATGAGGGTAAAGGAATAATCTTGAGATTCCGGATTTGCACACCATGAGCATCGCAACGGGCACCCTTTCAAGAAGACTGTAGTTCTAATTCCTGGACCGTCGTGCACGCTGAATTTTTGAATATCAAAAATTATCCCTTTCATTTCGGTATTCGATTCCTGCATTGAAATTTCTCATATATGAATTTATATAATGTGTGATATCCTTGAATCCCAGAAGATTAAATAAAATGTTATCAAAAGATCATTACTTACTTCAAACTCTGCTCTGTCCTGGCTATGATATGATCCTGTAGTCCCGAAGATAAATCAACGAAATATGCGCTGAATCCCGCAACACGCACAATGAGGTCGCTATATCGTTCAGGTTGGGCTTTTGCCTGCAATAATGTCTCCTTATCAACAATGTTAAACTGGATGTGAGGAATGTTTAACGCCTTCCAGGTTTTTAAATAACTGAGAAACATCGGTTTGAGGTCGTCCTCCAAAAACTTAGGAAGGAACTTCTGATTGAGTAAGTGATTGTATGTGTCCACGGTGCTAATCTTGGAAACGGATTTTAATACCGCAGTGGGGCCTTTCTTGTCCCTCCCTGGTGCGGGCGCTAGAGTAGAATCTGCAAAAGGCTCGCCGTTGTAGCGACCATCGGGAGTAGCGGGCGTATCATTTGCCAATCCATAGGTGGCAGATACAGCGCTCCCGTCTCCTCTGTGAGAATGACCGAACGGATCCTTTACCATTTCCATGGCAGCTTCTCCTCGGGCCTGCACTTCTCTAGCGATTAGATCTGCGTAATCGTCGTCGTTGCCGAATTTAGGTGCGTCAAGACACGCCTGTCGAATATCTTCTCGACCTTCCCAATTGCTATCCATAATTTTTATTAATTCGGGAAGCGTGGCTTTCTTATCCTCAAAAACGACCTTTTTAATGGCCGTGATGGCATCTGCCACATTTGTTCCTCCAATAACTTGCGAGAAATGGTGAATCATCGAGTCGTAAACCCACTTGCGACATTCCTTCCCTTGTTCGATGCAACCGTCCAAAATGGCAGAATAAAAGGGTCTAGGGGCGTATTCTGCTAAGAGCTCGTTGTTGATTCGTTCCAGAGCCTCAATCTTGCCCGTGAAGAATTTAACTTGTTCGGCGTAGGCGTCAAGAACATCTTCCCAACCTTTGAAGGTCGCCGGATCGGGAGTTCGAGCGCCGTGTTGCTCACCTGTTTTTGGATCTACACCCTGATGGAGCGCCCACCAGAGGCATTTTGGTAAGACAAAATAACCAACCGATCGACGAACAATATTTTTACCTGGGATTTCGATGTAGACACAACCAGTCACAGCATACTGCTTGGCATCGTGCGTTGGAACGCCCCATCGTTCAAAAAGAGGGATCAAGGCTTCGTCGTTAAATAAAGAAGGATAACCAATGCCTGTTTTTATTACATCGGCTGCCTTGGAATAAACATCGTCTGGAGTTCCATCGTGGATTCTCAAAACAATGCTAGGCTCAATAATTTTTAACGATTTTGCAGCTTCCATGGTCAAATAAGTAAGGTCGTTCGTCACGTCTTTTCCATTTTCGTCCGTTCCGCCGATAGTAACAGCTTGCAAGGAAGCCACGCCACCGTATACGGAACTTACGGTTGGAGAATATACGAGACCAAGCTCGTTAAGCTTGATCCAAAGCAGTTGTAAAATGCCTAGCGTCTCTTCTTTTGTGATGCGTCCTTCTTTCAAATCTTTTTCGTAATAGGGACCAAATATTTTATCAATCCGCACTCCGATACCTAATGTGGAATATTCTAAATAGCGTACTAGATGAATGAAATAGAAAAATTGGATCGCTTCGATAAACGTCCTTGGAGGATTGGCTGGAACCCATTCGCATGTCTGGGCGATCTCCTCAAGGATATATTTGCGCTGGTCGTTAACCTGTTTTAAAGCGGATTCCTTAGCTAAAACAGCATAACGATGCGAAAAATTAATGACCGCTTCAAGAGATATGATTGCCGCTTGGAGGAAAGTTTTTTGTTCTATGTAATCTCCTGGAATTTCTTGTTCGACTTGTGATATTTTGTCCTTAATTTCCAAGATCAATCCGTTTAATCCTAACTTGAATAATTTTTCGTAATTCGGGATTCCTAACTCGGATAGTTGACTCCAGAGAAATGTACCCTCGTAAATCCAATATTTTTTCAAATCTTCAGGCAATATTGCCTTGTGACGGTCGCTTATTGACTTGTCCTTCCAATAGGCGCAAAGCTCGTCGAGTTCTTTTCGTCCTGTTTCGTCTAATAGCGTTTTGCCTGCTTCGCTATTGACTAATCTCTGTGGTGATTTCCAGTTCTGCTCAATTGGATGAAAAATTCCGTTTGGGTCGGCTGTCTGGTATCCAACTATTCTTTCGTAATCTCGAATGAAAATATCCATGTTGTTTAAAATATTGGCTAGGGCCTTGGCGCGCCTTATAACCATCGGTTCACCTTCTGTTTTCTTGTACGACTCAGTCATCAACCTCGATCTCTGTAAATCCAAGCGGATCTCTGGTCGAAACATACCTCTCTTGGAATCGTCGTCAGCATTACCTCTCTTGATATTTCTAATGGCGCGGCTGATGACTTTTTTCCGTAAGTCCTCCGGTGCTACATTTTGTACTTGCATTATGCTCATCCCATTTAATACTAATATAGAAAGGGCGGGATCGTTATAAAAATATTACTTAACAGTGTTAATTATCATTGTTCATTAAATTTATATTGACAAATCTTATCATCAGGTTTTATTACAATATCTTTTAAATCCTTTTCCATGTACTATTCGGATCCTTGTTTCATGAAATCGATACCAATCATCAGATTGAATAAAATCCCTACTATTATCATGAATATGTACGATAATAATTCAAAGACAATATTTCCTGAAATCGCAGCTGCAAGACATCCAAGGGTTGTCAAGATGGATTGCAAAAGGAATAAAAATCGCTTATTTCTAATCTTTTTATCCTCTACTTGCCTTCCTTTAAACCAGAATAAAATACCAGTTCCTAAAAAAGCACAAATCATGATCAAGCCATTAAATTTTATCCACAGTCCGGGAACATAAAGATTAGGGGTTTGAAAAGTCATGAGCATCTCGGGTTGAGTAGCGTAGAAATAAAAGAACGATAATGTCAGAAATAAAGTAAAAACGCTTAAAATTAGCAAAATCCTTTTAATTTGCTTACGATAAAGAATTTCCCCCCATGCCATTATCCACATTACGAGTGCTCCTGTTCCCGCATTGTAAAATAATGCTACATCCGATGCATTAAGTGGTACTTGACCAGCAAGAATAACGGTACTAGCTAGGGGTGCGTAAGAAAAAAGAATTGCCAGGCAAAACCAACTAATTCCCCAATATAATAATGGACGATATTTATATTTTCGATACCTATATGTAAGTAAAATCCCAATACAAGCGAGCAAGCTAACGCCGATAAATCCAATTATAACTCTGGTTAAAAGCATGGGATCTGCCATTTTTATCAATATTTATTGGTCTTGAAATTTGGAAATTAACAGTATCTAGTATAGATCCCTTTATAAATATTCATATTTGGACAAATCCACTTTTGTCTTGAATAAATAATAGAATAATATATTCTTATCGTTTTATCATAAAGCGTTAAATAAACCGTTAAATGAGCTTCCATTTCCCTCTGCAACAAGATTAAAATAATGTATTGCGTCTTCTATTAATTTTTTCAGCGCCATTAGCTTGTCCCTCACGGGGGCGTCGATTGTATATGTTCCGTAGTCAGGTATTTTTAACCTACTATAACTGCATGTCCCTGCTTTAGTACCATAGGTGTCAATACCGTATCCTTCCCATGAATTCACATATCCCCTGAATATGAGTTCAATTTTCTTCATGGCGTGAATTTCTTCGCATCTCGAAATGAATAACTTCTTTATGGAAAGATTCGTAACGCTTCTTCTGATGAAATTTAAAACGCTAAGATGTAAAATCTCGTAGTGATCTCCATCAAGGCTATCGATCAAATCGTTACATTCCCTCAAATACTTGCGGAATTCTTCTATCTCTCTCATCTTATCCCTTATAGTAAATATTCCCATTTACCCTTGGTTATTAAGATCATAATTTGCGATTCACATATATTAGTTTTTCGTAAAGATGAAAACTAAACTTTTTTTTAAAGAGTATTTCTATAAATTAAAATTGTGAAAAACTTGTTGCGTGATCGTGCTGTTGAGTAATATTAAGGTCCCTTTTTAAATAAAGATAGAATTATAGGGATTATTCTTTTTTTCCACATTCAATCGACTCTAAAACCTCCAAAAAATATAAAAAAAAATTGGGATTATGATGCAATCAATGATTTACCAAATTTTCTCATGCTTTACGAATATAATCCTTTTTCCTTAGTAAGATTAAAATAGAAATCGTGCAAATGGTAAGAAACATTAACGAATATATTCCAAACGGTATCGAAATACCATCATCCTCATTTTGATTTAGATTTGAAAAATCAAATGGTTTAATGGAAGGATATATGTCTTGCTCGAAAGCGTCGCCATCAATGAGATAAGGGTCGTCTCCGATTCCGTTTCCGTCTAAATCTTCACACCCGTAATCGCTCCAATAATTTCCCGTGCTATTTGAATACCATAAATTTCTTGATGATACATCTAAATCTTCTGCTTGAATTGTGTTATTTAAGAAATTATTCGTGTAAAACTCGTTATACATCGTGCTACTCAGCGCTAAAACGCCAAATAGCTCATTATTTGAGATGTTATTTCCTATAATTTTATTGTACTTTGCCTCACTGACGACATCAATTCCATGATCATTGAAATTAAATATATTTTCTTTTACGGTGTTATTATCGCTTGATGATATCCATATTCCATTCACATTGTTATTAACAGTATTATAAAGAAGTTTGTTAGAATCACTATCGGATAGATAGATTCCACGGGTATTATTGTTCAACTCGGATTTTGAAATGGTATTATTATAGCTTTCTCTCAAATGCAAAGCGTAATCAATATTTTGATTAGCGATAGAGTTAGAGATCACATTGTTGGAGGCATTAAATAGGTAGAAACCAATATAATTATTTGTACTATTAATATTTGTAATAATGCCATTTGATACATTTTCCAGCTTGATTCCTGCTTCATAATTAGGACTTAGCCCTTTGCTAGCATTTAATACAAAACAATTTCTCACGATGAATTTAGCATTCGAATTTTTTATGCTAATACAGGAAGAGCTGTTTAAACCATTTATAATGAGATTCTCGATGATATAGGGGTCGTCTTCTATGCCCAAACCGGTACACCACGATTGATTTGATGCCCATGCCCAATTATTTGATGTCGAATCGTCGATATGTATTGGAGCTACTTCAGTATATGATATAGAGCCTTCATTATTGATCGGTAGATCGTTAATTATTGGCCAGAAGTAATAAAACGCAAAAACTACTATCCCGCCAATTACAATCAACAAGACTAGGATAATAGCAATTTTTTTTTTATTAGACGATTTATTTTTTGCCATTTCTAAACCCCATTTTATGGTTTGAGTTCAAATCTATGTAGCTAAGATCTAATGAACCCAATTTATAATACGGAAGAAAAAGTTTTCATTATATATAAAGTCGATTGAAGCAAACCTATCCTTCTGCTCATAAAAATCAAAAAATCAAAAAATTTTGAGTGTTTTTTATTTTAATGGATTATCTTGAATGACAAAGATTTTTTTTGTTCTATTCTTTTCCATATAGAAACACCTCGATCCTGAAAATGATTTTCTCAACACACCTGAAGAGATGATTCAATTTGGATTCGATGGAACGCCTTACGCATTTAATTTAAAGCAAGACATCGAGTGGAAGGTAAATTTAAATCTTTAAGGTGTCAGTTATTAATGAAAATCGACTTACATTGTATGGAATTAATAGAAGCAAAGGAAGAACTTGCCCTGAGAATCGAAGAATATCAAACCTTAGGCGTGAGAGAAATCATAATTATTCACGGATATCAGCATGGCCAGGTGTTGAAAAATTATATTCGCTCTGAAAGGTTTTTAGAAGAAATGCGCAAGGAAGGGTTGAAATTAAAAAGAAATCGATTCGAAAATCCTGGAGAAACTGTTTTTTATTTGCTTTAGAGTTGTTGATGTGTTTTTTATTGTCGACTTACGAATGTAGCTCTTTTTTCTCGTTTTTATTATTTTGATCAAAAATAGGAACTACAATGTCAATTTTTAGCGTGGAAAAAATTGCTTGGTTGTTGTTGTGGCTCGAATCAATTACTCGTTTGTGCTCTTGGTAGAACTGACGCGTGGCGTCCCGAAGTTTCTTACGCAACTCAATAGAATTGTAATCACATATGAGTATGCCCGTTATGCCTTTATATGTTTCTAGCAAAATGGATCGCTTGTCTTTTTGAATATTACGCATTTTACCTGACCTTTTAATAACTTCGTTGGTGATCATTGAAATAGTGGTTAAGGCGCCCCCGTAAATGTCGATCAAGTCCCGATCGACCTTGTCATTTAAATTCTCGCGAAAGACATGGCGGGATATGATGGTGCTGTTGTAGTTATCCATGAACAAAAGAATCTGTGGTTTTGCTTTTCTGAAATATGTGTTATTCCACATCATGATGTCCCGAGTCGATATGACACCAGCAGGCTTTCCCTCGCTTTCAATGAGAACTCGCTTGTACTTTCTTTCCGTCATAAACCTGATGATGTTATCTACCGTTTCATCAACATCACATGTTTCAATGGGACCTCTCATTACATTGGCAATCGGAACATCCGCAAGATTACTTTGGTTTAGTCCTTTTTCATAAAGAAAACGTACGATATCTGCCTGGGAAACTATATAATATTTTCCTTTTTCTTTATCACAAATAAAAACGGCCGAAATATCCTTTTCATTAATTAAAGCCACGACCTCGTTGAGTAAAGCCTTAATATCAACCATTATCACGTGAGGTGTCATGATCTCCCTTGCAATCGCTGAGTCGCTATTGTTTTCCTTTATGATCAATCATCTCTATTAATTAAAAATTCTCAGTATATCACATGAAATTGTCATTTTTAGTTAAAACTTGCCAGCAAATTTTAATTTGTTCAGTTTAAATGTCTAGCTGAGAGGGCAATCTCTCTGTTTTTTTTTCGAAGAACTCCCTGTATTTTTGACACGAGATACAGAAATATCTCCTGCTTTCGCCAGATTCCTCGATTTCCATTCCGCAATGCGAACAATATAAATTCATTTTTTCATCAACTCACTACTATAATTGTTAAATTATCTTAAATAAATATCTTAGTTAATCAACCAAGCAAATATTATATAATTTTAAAGAAATTTATAATTTAATCTAAAGATTTTTTAAATCAAGAATGCTACATCTATATAACATGAACCTGATTGCGATTATTGTTGTCTTGGCGCTGTTTTCTGTCATAATGGTGTTCTTTTCGCAAAAAAAAATTGATTATTTTCCAGTTGCGCTTATCGTTGGGGGCATTACAATAGTTTTACTCTCGTCTTTTGATGTTCAGAAGGAACAAATTCTGGATTTCATTAGTTTCAACACGTTAATCTTTATTTTTGCGATGCAAATTGTCGTGTATTACGCTACAAAAGATCAAGTATTGGAATATATTACCCTTAAACTGGTTCATGTAACTAAGGGCAATAATCGACTCATGTTTTATGTAATTTGCCTTTTT
>JAEOUI010000101.1 GCA_016839425.1 Promethearchaeota archaeon | reverse complement strand
TTTGAGGGAGAATTCATCGAAATTCCAGCACCTGCGAGTACTGTGAGAGGTTCGACGGGATTCCATTTTTTCATAAAATTTTCCATGATTACATTTTATAAGAAAAAATGGCTTTTATTTTCATCTATAACAATTTCAATAATATTGAAAGTTCATCAGATTCTATTTCGGACTGCAGGTGGATTCTCTTGGGATGGTGGCTCAAATTTTCATTGGAAGTGGATTTTAATATAGAATGAATAATCTTAAATATTTAACTAGCGAACTAAGAATCAAAAACGATTAGACTTTAATAATGCCTGAAAAACAACAACCTTTATTGACAGAATATGTGATGGGTGATATTAAGCTTAACAATAGGATTGTAATGGCGCCCATGACTCGTAGTAGGGCCGACAATCCCGATAATTGTCCAAATGAGTTGATGGTGGAATATTATAAACAAAGGTCGACAGCTGGATTGATCATAACGGAGGGCTCTCCAGTTTCTAAGCGAGGAATTGGTTCGATTAACATTCCTGGCATATTTACTCAAAAACAAGTTGACGGATGGAAAAAAATTACCCGAGTTGTACACGATAATGGAGGGAAAATATTCCTTCAATTATGGCACGTGGGCAGGATGTCTCATCCAGATGTTCTTGATGGAGAGCTCCCTCTAGCTCCTTCTGCTATTAATCCAAAAACCCCCATTTTCACTTCAGAGAAATATATTGATTCGGTGACTCCACGAGAGATGACCATTGAGGATATCAAGCAAACCGCGCAAGATTTTAAGAACGGTGCTAAAAATGCGTTGGAAGCAGGATTTGACGGCGTAGAAGTCCATTCTTCAAACGGATATTTATTTCATCAATTTTTCACTCGTTGTTCAAATACTAGGACAGATCAATATGGTGGTTCCATCGAAAGTCGAGCGCGGTTTTTATTTGAGGTCCTTGACGAAATTAAAACAGTAGTTCCCGAGCAAAAGATTGGTGTTCGACTCAATCCCTCTTTTAACGATTTTTTTGGTATTTACATGGATGAAGATACCATCCCTACATTTGATTACATCGTCAATAGATTAAACGATTACGATCTTGCGTATCTTCACCTTTCAGAACCGTTCAATGACGTGAGCAACGTTCCTCATGCTGAACAACACATTGCTAAACGTTCTAGGCCTATTTACAAGGGTACTTTAATGATAAACGCTCATTTTAAACGAGAAACGGGAAATAAAGTAATTGAAGATAAATTGGCTGATCTTGTTGCGTTTGGAAAACTATTCATATCGAATCCAGACCTCCCAAGACGTTTTGAACTCAAGACAGAATTAGCTCGTTGGGATAAGGATACTTTTTATAATAAGGGAAAATTGGGATACACGGATTATCCCAAACTCATTGATTAAAATGTTTCCTTTTATTTGTTGTAATACTTTTTTATCACTCAAAAAGTATAAATATTATCATAATTATGATATATTTAGAAAATCATGCCAATTATAAAACCAATTTCTGACCTACGGAATAATTTTAACGAAATTTCTGAGATATGCCATAAAAATGGCGAGCCTGTTTTCATTACAAAAAATGGTCACGGAGACCTCGTTATCATGAGCATTGCCAAGTACGAGCAAATAGAAGCTACTTTAGAATTATATCGTAAACTTGGAGTTGCTGAGTTACAAAGTGTTAATCTTGATGGTCGTATTAACCACAGTGAACTGATGGCTCGTTTGAGGGAACGTCTTAATGAATGATAATTTTGAAATTGATTATCTTCCCATAGCACGACAAGATCTTGAAGAAATTTTAGCATATATAATGAAAGATAATAAAGATGCAGCGTTAGGATTACTTGATGAGATTGACGAGAAAATCTCCCAACTCGCTCGATTTCCTTATTTAGGGGTCGTTCCAAAAGACGAGCTTTTAGAAAAACTAGGTTATCGAATGTTAATAATTCGCCAATATTTGGTATTTTATGTTATTAAAGATAATATCGTAGAAATTCGCCGCTTATTGCATGGACATCGTCGTTATGATTTTTTTCTATGATTTTCATTTAAAATTATCAGTTTTTACTTTTTCATCCGTTTCTTCAGGTTGTCAAGCGATAAAAGATCGTCCGTGTTGAGATTCTTCAAACGGTTATCTAGCTCGTTCTCGTGGCTTTTAGGTATTGGTTCAGACATTACATCGGTTCGAATGCTATCCCATAAATTTTCCACGAGTAAGATTTTATCTTTTACCGAAAATTTTGCAATGTCGGGAAAATCGTCAATTAAAATGTATTTATAATGGCTTTCAATCAATTTATTTTTTTGTTCAATATTTTTAAGCTAAATTTTTATTGAATTCCTTGGAATGAGGGATTAAAACGATA
>JAEOUI010000526.1 GCA_016839425.1 Promethearchaeota archaeon | reverse complement strand
GAACATATGCCATTTTATTCTCTCAACTCCGTTATTATTACTAAATGTTCATAATGATAATTGTTCATTAAACCTTAGTATTTAATAAACTTTACATGATCTTTTATGGGGCAATAAAGAGTCATATCTCTTTTTTAGATCGAGTCATACAAATAAGCTAGAGTAAAATTGCTTGGTAATGATATAAAGAGTTTTTTGCGATTGTTTATTTTTGAGTAAAAGCCCTCCTCGCTCAAGTTGCTTGACATATTTAGTAACTGTATTTGCATGCATGCTCAATTCTCTTGAGATTTGGGTTTTGGAACTGCCTGTGGGATTTTTAAGCAAATAATTAATGATTTCTCTTGGCTTTTCTTTTGAAATCAAAAAAAGAATTTCATCATTAGCATGTTCCAGGTCTACATCGAAAAATGCTTCATGATTTTCTATTTCCTTACTCCTAATGTATTCAAACTGACTTAAAATCTTAAGATGCCAAGCAAGAATATAATTACTCAAGTTCAATTTTTTTGAGATTTGATTAAAATATGCACCTGGATGGTCTTTTATGTAAGTATAAATAATGGAACGATTCTCATTATCTAAAACATCCTCTTTAGTAAACTTTGAGCGTTCTACAATCATTCTCTTTTTAATTAAACTATTTAAAATCTTTCGAATGCCTGTTTGATTCAAATTTGTGGTTGTCTTAATTCTTACTTGAATGAAAGGAATAATATCTTCTAAAATGAAAAATCTATTTTGATTAAGGTAATCCTGAACTATTGAAAGTACATCATCTTCATATCTGAGAATGTTTTCTTGCATTTTGTCGAATACTCCAGAAGTTATTATATCAACTTTAAACCGCTCTGACTTGCTTTCTCAAACATATAATTAAGAACATCCTTTCTTTCTTCTGGAATAAGGCCTAGCATTTCCTTTAGAAATGCAGATTTTATTTCATTTGTCTCCCAGTCAAATAAATCTACCTTATTAAGGAATTCATCTGAAAAACACGTCAATTCTGCTGATATTGTTGGACTTGAATATACCTCCAGTAATTCTCGTGATGTTTTTGTTGTTTTAGTGCTTGAAATATAATTAACTGATGAATGAGATATTGATTTATGGTGTGTCTTGCCTATTGGTTTAGAAGAGAAAATCATATCGTGGTTTTTAGCATAACTTAATGTAATTGTTAGCACGATTATCGTAACGATTAAAAAACCAACAAATAGAAAAATAATATTAGAACCAAATAAGAAACCCATAATGCTAGCGTTTGCGTTCTGAGCATCAGTATCACTTATAAGTTCTGAATCATCATAACGGAAAGTTATTACACTAAATTGGATTAATAATCGAATTAAAAACGGCAGAAATGAAAAAATTATCGCTAACAGCCCAATCAAAAAGACACGATATTTCTTGATATAGTTTAAAATATTATCTATAAATCTCATCTTCAATCAACTATTTCAGATAATAACATAGAACTTCATTTATTCTAATCTCAAAAATTATATTATCTCAAAACTATAAAATTTTTGCTGTAACAGAAGGAATAATGCTATTTTAAGATATGATGGAAAGAATTGAAGTATGTATGAGCTAATAATTATGCTATTATGATTAATCGTAAAAAACGGTGTCTATTATAAACAAGAATAGTTTTGGAAGATCTTTTAATAGGCGCATGCTTCTATAATTTAATAGAGAGCTTTGTGATGATTCAAGATGAATGAAAAAAAGAATTTTTACGATGTTATTATCATTGGTGGGGGTCCAGGAGGCTCAGTTGCAGCAAAAGTAAGTGTAGAGAATGGATTTTCCACGTTAGTGCTTGAAAAAGAAAATATTGGCAATAAAGGGCGTTATAAGGCATGTGGTGGAGCGATGGCTTGGGAATTAGTAGAGGAAATTGATTATCCAGAGGATAAAATTGGACGAGTCATTGATTCTCTTCAACTCCATCATGTTGATGGTGAAGTATATTCAAAGCAAGGAAAAGGAGCGGTCGTATGGAGAAGTACTTTTGATAAGTTTTTATTTGACAATGCAAGAGAAAGCGGAGCAATCATGAAAGAAAACGAAGCAATGATTGATATAAAGAAAATAGCCGATACTTATGAGATCTCTACTAAAAAAGACACCTATCATGCCACGTATGTAATTGCTGCTGATGGAGTTACTTCCAAAACGTTAAAACTACTTAATTGGCCATTTTTTAGAAAAGAAGATGTTATTTTGACTATTACCAAGGAAATGAAATCGTCAAAATCATATATCGATCAGCAATTAGGTACAGATGCGGTCCACTTGTTTTTCGGAATTAAAGATCTAATTCCCGTTGGATATGCGTGGTTATTTCCCAAGGAAGATACCATCACGGTTGGCTGGGGGAATCAGATTAATTTAGTGAAGAACTCTCGTGATGAATTTAATAAATTCACAAATCTACCTTTTGTTAAAAATGCTTTAAAGAACTCCACGCAAGAGAGATTTAAGCCTCATTTAATCCCAGTGGGAGTTCGACCTCAATTATACAACGATAACGTATTTGCAATCGGTGACGCAGGTGGTATTGTGGACCCAATTAGCGGAAAGGGGATCCCTTATGCCATGATGTCTGGACAAATTGCTATAGAAACGATTAAAAAAGCAGAAAAGAACGATAAAACAGAGAAAATAGGAAATTTTTATGAGAAAACATTAGACCGGAAATTTTTATCTGTTTTAAAAGCAAAACGAATAGCAAGAGACTCGATCTTTAAGAATGATGAAAATCTGAAAAATTTCTTATCTCTTTGGGAAAGCTATCGTAGTTCCCAAATAATCACTCAAAAATTACTTTAATCTTTTCCTTCACCTTATAGGAGAAATAATACAATATTATTAGGAAGTATATATTTTCTTACAATGAAATATAGATATTGAGTTGAATTTTTATGCTAAAAAAGAAGAAAATACTTATTTTAGGGCTCTCCGATTCAGGTAAAACTTCAATATTACTTAGTTTTAAGAAACACGTGAATATACTCACCTATTGCTCCTTAAAGCCAACAATAAACGTGAAAATGGAAGATATTAAAACCGAAAACGAAATCCTTAATATTTGGGACTTTGGAGGACAAATTGAATATCGCAGATACTATTTACAAGAATTTGATAAATATACTGAAGGAGTAGATAAAATAATTTTCGTGATTGATGTTCAAAACATCAATATGTATGAAGAAGCTCTGAAATATTTAGAGGAAATTATTAATTTTTTAAAGAACGAGGAGAAAAAGTTCAACATGTCCATTTTCTTGCATAAATATGATCCTTATTTGGAAGAAATAGACGGTTTTGAAAATATAGACGATATAATTAAAGATCGTCTAGTAGGGCATATTACCAAACTCATACCAAGCCAGATTGATTATGAAATCAGCAAGACTTGTATATATTCAACATTTAAAAAGATTTCACCTTAATTTATGAAAGATATTTTAGGCATTTACATTATTGACGAACAAAGGAATCCAATATTTTTGTACGAATTATTCAAAAGAGAAATTGGAGATATAAAGCGAGCATTATTATACAGTTTTGTTTCTGCCTTAAAAGAGAAAACTGAGGAACTAGGGAATTTACCAGAAGGTAAGCCCATAAAGTTGGACAATTCAACTATATTTTGGGACCAACATGAATCTTCAGATACGAT
>JAEOUI010000100.1 GCA_016839425.1 Promethearchaeota archaeon | reverse complement strand
TCAATAATTTCTTAGATGACTTTAGTACGGAAAATTTCTATAACTTACCCTTTGGGAATACTAACGCAGTACATAGTCTTTTTTTCTACCTTATAGCATTTTTAACTCCCTATTTAGCAATATTTCTTGGATATGCTTTAGCACACATCGTAGGGAGATTATTTTGCCGTTTCAGTAAATTTTCCAAACGGATAGAGTTCGTAGGATACGCACAAATCACGCGATCAGGAAAATATCTCCGGAGGAGATATCTGATTCAAATTATTTTTGCAACTCTATTATGCACGAACATATGGATCATGCTCGTTGGAAACGAGGGGATTATGATGTTTTGGTTAAACGCAGATGGTGTTTCTAATATGATAGCTGAGAATGAAGCGTATTTCAATTTCGTATTCGTCCCTTGGTATTGGGTGCCCTTATTTCTAACAACGCTTTTATTTTCAATATGCGTAGTTATCATGGATTCTGGTTTGGTCTCAATCAAGAAACTATACGGACAATCCGAATTTTCTGACACGGAACGCGTTGGGGATAAGCTATTTGCCATAGTAAAAGGTTATGCTGGATTATCAGTTCTGTATAGCTTTGTTTTGCTCATCCAAACTCCGATGGGAAACGAAGGTTCGCTCGTGTTGTATCCACTACTTGCTTTAGTTTTTATGTTGCCCATAATCGTTGCAATTGACATGTTCAGGAATGTTGGTCGCAAGTGGGTTTATAAAGCCACGATTGCTTATTACGAACCTGAACTAATAACGCTGAACTTTGAAAAGAAAAAAATCTCAGATTTCAATGAATTACTAAATCAATAATTTTTTTTATTTTTTCTATTTTTATTAATAGAGCATTTCAATTCTAATATTTCAATTCTCTTTTTTAAAAAGAACATACACAAATTATAAAATTATAAGAAAAATCTTAGTCTTTAAAATCTTAATAAATACTAATATCCTGACAATTTTTGATTTTTTTGTAATTTCAAAACTCCATGCTCAAGGTAGCGCCCATGATGATAACGACGGGAATGATTTCGAATATGAAAATGATTAGTGCTTTCTTAATTCCAATGCGATGAAGCATGTTCAAGATGTTCAAGTCGATGAATAATCCCACGCTCATGGTCCCTAAAATCAATCCGACTGGTGGGCCTCCCTCCATGTTAGTTTCTAAAAGCATGTTCAAGAAAATAGGGAGCATTATGAAGAACACCGCACCTGCTTGTATGAATGCACTTGCAAAAACCCATTTCCATTCTCTTTTAATTTCTGCCTTGGCAGCAACAAGACCAATTTTGAGGATGGGCACCCAAGTGGTTGCCATGACAAGGAAAACAATTCCTGCTATTATTAAGGGAAAAAATTCATTTGAAGTTAAACTGTCAAAGCCTTGAAACATTGTTAATAACATGTTAGATTCAATTTTTACTTTTTTTTAAAGCGTTGAGGAGTTACTATTTACTTGTTATAAACGCTTATTGTTAATAACTATCTTATAAAACAATTTGAATTTAAAATTTAGGGAATTTAAAATTACATCCATTATTTTTATTATTATTATTATAAAAAAATACAATTAAGGTGGAGAGTTAAAAAGTACACAAGAGATGACAAGCAATGGTAGAAGCAAAAAGCACTGAAGAAGTTAAAGATACGCCAAGAATTTTTGTTGCCGTATGCCAATGAGGTATCAATGTTGCAGAAATCGTTGACTGTGCCGCTCTAGCAGAATTTTCGAGAAAACTTCCTAATGTCGTTGCTGCTGACGATTATATAAGTTTATGTACTGAACCCGGAGCAGAATTTATCAAGGAAAAAATGATCGAAAGCAACGCAAATAGGTTAGTAGTTGCATCGTGTACGCCAAAGACTCATGAGCCCGTTTTCAAAAGCGTGTTGGAGTCGATGGGCGTAGATCCTTCCTTTTTAGAATTTGTCAATATCCGGGAACACGCAAGTTTCGTCCATAGAAACGACAAGCCGGGAGCTCAAAGAGTTGCTGAAGACGCCATCAAGTCTGCGGTAGCTCGTGCCGCAGTTCTCGAGCCGATACTAGTAAAGGAAGTTGATGTGACGAAGAAAGCACTTATAATTGGTGGAGGTGTGGCGGGGTTATCTTCTGCTATAGACCTTGCGGAGCAAGGTTTTGAAGTACACCTCGTCGAAAAAACGCCAACCATCGGTGGAAAAATGGCCCAACTAGATCGAACCTTTCCAACTGACGACTGTAGTATATGAATTCTCGGTCCTGTGATGCTTGAAGCAGCAAGGACCCCAGGAATAAATATACATACTTACAGCGAAGTCGAGGATGTCAAGGGATTCGTTGGTAATTTCGATGTAAAAATCAGGAAGAGGGCGCGATATGTAAAACAGGATTGTAATGGTTGCGGCTCCTGTTCGGAGGTATGTCCTGCGTACGCATATGATGAATTTAACGAGGGCTTAAATGCAAGAAAAGCGATTTATGTATCCTTTGCACAAGCCGTACCTTCTATGGCTCAAATTGATATGGATAAATGCATAAAATGCGAGCTTTGTAAGGGAGTATGCGAGTTAAATGCCATTGATTTTGACCAAAAAGATGAGATCACAAGTGTGAAAGTAGGATCTATCGTCGTTGCTACGGGTTGGGACGAATATACGCCCGAAGATGGATATCTTGGTTATGGAATATATCCAAATGTCATAACACAGATGCAACTCGAACGTATTTTAGCACCCAACGGTCCGACTGTTGGACACCTCGTAAGACCATCAGATGGAAAGCGGCCGAAAAAGATACTTTTCATTCAATGCGTGGGTTCAAGAGATTTAAAGCGAAATACTTATTGTAGCGCAGGAGTTTGTTGTATGATTAGCATTAAAAATACGAAACTCATCAAACAGCATTATCCTGATTCTGATATCACCGTAGCTTATATGGATATGCGCTCTTCGGGAAAGGATTACGAGGAATATTTTACGGCATCTCGA
This sequence comes from Promethearchaeota archaeon, assembly GCA_016839425.1. Next base: position 3,274 of record JAEOUI010000100.1, on the reverse strand, counting down.
AAGGAAGGCATCAAATATGTGAGAACTAATATTTCCACAGTAGAAGAAGACCCCGAAACACACGATATCAAGGTTAACATTCAAAACACACTCAGGGACTCCTTAGGTCCTCGGGAGATGACTTTTGATATGATTGTATTGTCCGCTGCAATGGTTCCTGCAAGAGGTGTAGACGCAATTGGAAAGATGCTTAAACTTGAAACGAGTCAAGACGGTTTTTTCAAGGAATTTCATTCGCGTTTAAATCCTATCGATACGAAAATACCAGGAATCGTGTTGGCTGGTGTGAGTCAAGGGCCAAAATCGATTTCAGAATCGATCGCACAAGGTAGGGCGGCAGCCTCTTCGCTGGCAAGGTTAATGGGTAAGGATAAATATCGCATACTTCTCATTCGAGCAACTGTTGAAAAAGATCGATGCGCTAAATGTGGACTTTGCGAACTCAATTGTCCATATAATGCGATTAGCTTGAGAGCCGATGGTGCCGAGGTTAATGAGATTCTATGCAGAGGATGCGGAACATGCCTCGCAAATTGTCCTTCCGAAGCGATTACTTTACGATATTATCGAGAGCCACAATACGAAAAACAAATCGATGCCATACTCGAAGATGTATAAAGAGGTGACAATGATGGTGGAAAATAGCACAAAAATATTGTCTTTTCTTTGCTGGAAATGAGGATACGGTGGCGCCGATATGGCAGGAACCATCCGAGCGCAATACCCAGCAACGATAAGGCCAATTAGGATCAATTGCACCGGTCGGGTCACTCCAAGCCTGATGATGAGGGCGATAGGTGGAGGAGCTGACGGTGTCATGGTTGTTGGATGATACCCTGGTGAATGTGATTATGAAACTGGTAACCTCGTGGCTGATAGAAATGTGGAATATACCAAAGAAATTCTGAAAACCACGGGAATTTCTCCCGAAAGGATTCAGATGTTCCATTGTAGCGCAGCTGAGGGGCAAAGGTTTCAGAACGAATCGATACGGATATCGGGTATTATCGAAAAACTTGGCGACAATCCCCTTAAAGGGAAAAGTGAGAAAAAAGCCGAATAGAGTGATTCTTACGAAAAAATAATAGTCGTAAGAGGACAAACCACCGCAATGGTTTCGGTATTTTTATTTTTTTATTTTTAAATTATTTCATTTCTATATTTTATTTAGTCGAAAATATTTTATTTCAAACGAATTTATAAACAAGAATGCACAAATAATATAAAGTAATTTATTAAATCAATTTTAAATTCAATAAATTTGATAAATATGACAGAAGAAGCTAAACCTGAAACTACAAAAAAAGAAACGAAACCAAAGGAAAAAAAGGCAAAGGAAAAGAAACCAAAAACACCAAGAGATGGTCCTATTGTAAGCTTTAAAGGTCCTGAAGGCATACCTAAAATCGTTGCTCTTATGGCGGCTTTAATTACTATTTGGCATGGAACCACAGCATTTTGGAGTGGTTACAATTCGCTTGTACCTACGGTAACTAATACTTTAGGAGGTCTAATGATATTCGCAGGAATAATGCTATTTATCCTTGGAATTATCGTGATTTTCGTTATTGATATCCTTAATTATGGAGATGCTAACCTAAAAAAAATCAGCATTTTCACTAAATTTTATCGATTTGAAGTATTGCTCATTTTGGGAGTTATAATTTTATTATTTGAATTTATGGGCACAAGTTTTGCCGTTGGATTAACTGGTACCGATTCGAACTTATTAGGTGGAATACTTTTGATCATCGCTGGTATAATGGAAGCTTTAAAGAACAAAAATATGAAAGCCTCCAAGCTAATGTGCTTGATTGGGTGCGCTTTTGCCGTTCTTAACATTATTACATTATTCGCCACTGCTACTGTTTCATCAATTTATGATGGAATCGTGGGAATAATTGTCGTTATCCTCTTACTCCTATCGATGTTTGAAAAGATTAAATTCATACCGTATGAATGGTGGATGGTCTTTATCCTAGGGTTCATTTTATGGGCATATTTACCTAATGGTATCGCTGGTACGCTTGTCTTGATTTCATTTATCCTTATGTTAGTAGAGAAATAAAATTAATCAATAATTTATCTTTTTTTTTCTTGATAAAACTTTAAGTAGTAATCCATATCTTAATAATATTAAATGAATTTTTATTTAAAACAAATTAAAAGCGAAATATAATGGGAGAATCTTCGAAAATTCAAATAACTGCTTCAAAAGTCGTTGCCCTTATTGGTATGCTTATAACGATTGGAAATGGGATTGAATTAATTATTGAAGGTATTGAAGATAATAATCCAATTCCTGCCTTATGGGCTATTTTAATCATAGTAATAGCTCTTGTATTATTTTTATCCATAGGGCTATTAGATATGAGGAAGTTTAAATTACCCTACGAATGGTGGTTCCTTCTCATAATTGGAATCATCCTCGTCTTATTATGGTTTGTTAATTCGGGACTTCAGCTAGTCTGTGGCGTTCTTATTCTTGTGGCTTGCTTGCTTGAATTATTAGCTCAGAAGGAAACCTATTGGCCTTCGAAAATCGTCGCTTTCATAGGTGCAATATTTGCTATCATTGAATCTGCTTTGGGTATTGCCTCGTATGATCCTATTAATATATTTTGGGGCATTGTAGGAATTGTAATTTCAATATTCTTACTCTTATCGTTGCAGAAAAAAATAAAGGCTAATATTCCCTATTCTTGGCATCTAGTATTGATTGTCGGGTTTATTTGCTTTATGTGGATACAACCAATGGGGTATTTAGTAAGCGGAACTGTTATCTTGGTTGCCTTTGTTCTCGTTCTTATGGCGTACTAGAAAATAGTTAATTTAATTATTTCATTTTTTTATATTCTGAACATTTTAATTTATTGAATCATTTAACTCCAGAAATGGAATGCAAAATTGAGCGAGTCTCGATTTAGGACTTACTCGTTTAGTAAACCACGGTGTAAATGATGGAAAAAGTCAAAAAGCAACTAAGGAAAGCCGAAGAGCAACTAAGCAAGGCGGATTTATTCTTTGAAAACAAGGATTTCAAAAAGGCTGCGAAGCATTACGATGATGTGGGAGAAAAATATTTAAGCGTGAAAGAATATTATTCAGCCGAGCAATGTTTTGCCAAGGCTGCGATCGCTCACGCTAATCAGGATAATATTAACAACGCCTTACATTCCTTGAGGGATGCTGGAAATGTCTGTATTTTGTACGAAAATTTTTTAAACGCTCACAAGCATTTTAACAATGCAATAAAACTCGTTAGTCGCTTGAG
>JAEOUI010000525.1 GCA_016839425.1 Promethearchaeota archaeon | reverse complement strand
TCGAAAAAACGGAACGAAAACCACTCCCAATGAGAATAGCTTTTAAGAAGGCGGAATGGTCCCCATTGACGATCAAACCACGATTTTCCAAAGACTTCGAGCTCGTGAGTTTCTCCTGATTTATTCCGAACGACGAGATTTCCCTCAGTTGGTAAGTTAGGATAAGAAAAATAGGTCGTTCGTTGCCTTGGATCGTTAGGGCGCCCCATAACAAGCACGCCATTATCACAGTGCCAGATTGCGCCTTTACCCTTTTGCAACGAAAGGTTCAGGTCGAATTCCTCTGTATTAATTTCAAGCTTTAGTTGCTTTTCTTCTTTTGTCAAAACAGTATATGGTTCGTAAAAGACCTCGTTTTGATTAGCGCGAATCTTCTTTCTTCTTCTTAATCTAACTTCCTGCTTGAATAAGTGATGTTTATCTCGCAAGTCCGAGAGTGCCATGTGTAAGATATACGCTCTCACACCTAGCACCCGTCCTTGCGCAACGGTGTATTGATACGAATATATGTGTTCGCTGTCCTGCTTGTCGGTTAAATAACCAGTAATATACCACCATCCTGATGACTTCCTGTGAGGTGGCCATTCCTCGTCAAATGTGCCATGATCGTGCTCTCGATAGGGAATTAAAGTATAGTTTTTATTCATAATAGATCAAGTATTCTAGTGAAATCACCATGATATAAAATTTGTGATTGGTATACAAACCTTTTTAAATAGAAAATCAATATTTAATACTTGGTATACTGATCTATTTATAAGGACTATAAGATGCGCATTCTAAAAATCAAAGTACCATCAAAAATAATTCTTGAATTTGGGCTCCCAAATTACTTTGATGTTGTAGATTATATGGAAATCCTTCAAATATACGAGTACGATAGTACTAATTTCTTCGCGCTTGAAAAAATCATTTTTAAAAAGGATAAAATTGACCAGCTTGATAAGTTTCTTAAAGAACTCTTTTTTGCACAATCATATCAAATTCTCGAAAAAAACAAGGACGAGATTCTCTGTATCCTTAAACAACGAAACACTTCTGGTTTTTGGCCTGCCTTTCTATCAAATACATTTGCTTTGATACCGCCTATAAATTTTGATCCTGAGGCCATCGTATTTGGTATCATTGCGAAAGACGACCAATTATTAAACACCGTAATGGACCAGCTGAAGACATTCAAATCCATGGAGATTCTTTCCGTAGCAAAACCCGACGAGACGATTGCGAATTCTATAAACGCCATGCCAAGACTTACCAATAAACAGAAAGCTATAATGAGATTTGCAACGCGTAATGGATATTTTAAAACACCCAAGCAAATCTCTACAAAACAGATTGCCGAGCATTTTAGGGTGAGTCCTTCGGCAATTTTAAATCACATTAAGAAAGCTGAAAGAAGCTTAATGCAATATTTCTTTGGATGAATTGATAATCATTTAAGGGTTCAAGAATAATGCTATTAATATAGTCACATTTTCTTTAATTTAAGGAAATCGTTTTTATAATTAAAATAATCATAAAATTATCTGCGAAATATAAATTCGCATTAATGTTATATTATCTTGGATATTAGATATGACTAAACGATATCAAAAAACTAACATATCATCTTCAAGAAAAAAAATTTACAATTATGAAAATATTCTATCATATAATTATAGACGAGGAATTTCCTAATGGATAATACTAATGAGACTAATAATAAGTTTTTTTTAAATTCTTTAAATGTTCAAGAGTCAAATAATATAACAGAACGAGTTAAAAGATTACGAGAAAATCATTTAAAACTTAAATACGACTCTGCTTCAATTAACCGATTAAGGATTGAAACGCGTGTGATGAAAGAGACGGAAAATCTGCCAATGATAATGCGAAGAGCAAGATTCTTTGCCACTCTGGTTCGGGAAACTCCTACAGTGATTCTACCCGATGAGTTGATCGTGGGACATTCTGGTATAAGACATCTTTGCCTAGATGTCATTCCTGATGATATACCCGTTCTTTTAGCAGGTAAGCCTATAACACCAATTCAAGAACAGGTCAAATACGAATTAAGTGATTTTGATCCAGAAGATCAAAAAGAACTGAAAGAGGAGATTGCTCCGTATTGGAGAGGAAACGGTGATTGGATCCAAACACAACTAGGAAGCAATCTAAATGCCCTTCCAAAGCATTTAAGAAACCTCCTTTTAATTGACGATACAGTCTTTCCACCCAAGCGTTCTCTGATTTATACACCCTTTATTAAAGGGGGTCACATCGGGCATAATTCTGCTAACTATAGAAAAGTCTTGGTAAAAGGTCTTAGCGGAATAGCGCAGGAAGCTCGACAAAAACTTGCTTCTCTCCCTTCGCATAGTGAAAAAGAAACCAACTTTTTTGAGAGCGTGCTAGTGGTTCTTGAGGCCGCTATGGAGTTGGGCCGTCGGTTTGCGGCAGAAGCAAAAAGAATCGCTAGATCGGAGAAAGAGGAACAAAGAAAAGCCGAGCTCCTTAAAATGGCTCAAATTTGCGAGCGCGTTCCCGCACAACCCGCAAGAAATTTACACGAAGCCTTACAATCAATTTTTTTTCTTCAGGTCCTTCTCTATTGGGAATCACCAAGAAGCATGTCCCAGACACCAGGAAGAATCGATCAATACCTCTATGAATACTATCGAAACGATATTGATTCGGGTATTCTGACGCACGAAGAAGCCCAAGAATTATTTGATTGCTATTTTATCAAATTGAGCCATGTAAGTTATGGTAGTCATATTTCGGTTGGCGGATATAGACCAGACGGTCGAGATGGTACTAATGATGTATCTTACATGCTTATCGAGAGTATGAAGCATGTCAAGCTTGTCGAACCGTTTTTTAGCATATTAGTTCACGCTCGCACTCCCGAAAGCCTTCTCATCCGTGCTGCTGAGCTTTCATCGTTGTGTTCCAGTCATCCAGTCTACCTCAATGCGGATACCTTAACTACTATGATGCTAGCACGCGGGACCAAGGGAGGACCTTGTATTTCATTACAGCAAGCTCGTCAAGCGACACCAGTGGGGTGTTATGAACCTGTTATTCCGGGTCAGGATTCAGGATATATGTTTAGTGGATTTTTCAATATGGCGGCAGTAATGGAATTGGTTCTTACGAACGGTTACAGTCGTTATTATAAAAGAAAGATTGGAATGGAAACTGGCGATCCGTCTACTTTCGAAACATTTGAAGATTTCAAGGATGCTTATCATAAACAACTTGCATATATGGCAAAGAATTTTTCTGATGCGTCGAATATTTTTGAAAAAGTTTTTGCTGAAGTTCTCCCTACACCTTTTGAGTCAAGCGTGATTGAGGGATGTATAGAAAAAGCAAAATCGCGGGAAGAAGGTGGTGCATTATTCAACTTCAAACAAATAATCGGCGCGGGTTCCACTGATGCTGGAGACTCCTTGACCGCCGTGCGAAAACTTATTTATGAGGATAAGACCGTTTCAATGGAACAATTATGCAAGGCCTTGGAAAATAATTTTGATGGTTTTGAAGAATTACAAGGAAAACTCCAAAATGTGCCAAAGTTCGGCAACGACGACGATTACGCAGACGAACAGGTAGCATGGGTCAGTCACCTATTTGCTGAAGAGGTGGGAAAGCAACCCAATACGAGAGGTGGATTTGCAATTCCCCTTGGCGCTCCACTCCAATATTACTTATTTGGGGGTTGGGTTGTCGGGGCGCTTCCATCAGGACGATCTGCGTGGCAACCTCTTTCAGATGCTTGGTCACCCTCTGCGGGATGCGACAAAAACGGACCCACGGCAGTATTGTCAAGCATGAGTAAAATAGATAATGCGGAACTTACTGGTGGAGTGACTCTTAATCTCCGATTTAATCCAAACATCTTCAATTTAAAGGATGGATTAAAGCGATTCACTCAATTTATTAGGACTTTTGTAGATTATGGAATTTTTCAAATTCAATTTAACATGATCACTGGAGAAACATTACGAGCAGCTCAAAAAGATCCTGAACAATACCGTGATCTTGTTGTTAAAGTAGCAGGATACAGCGCTTATTATACTCGGCTTCTTAAACCTTTACAAGATGGCATTATTGCAAGAACTGAACATCATTTTTAATTTAACTATTCTTTTTTTATAATCTTGAAATACAGGAGACATATCGAATAATAATGAAAAATAACGAGGATAATTCTAATGGTGAAAAGTAAATCTTCGAGTTCAGAGAACCAAAACACTCATGAAAAGAGCTTTAATAGAGTTGTTAGAAACTCGTTCTTTAGAAGACCTGTCGATAAGCGATATCGCAGAAAAGGCAATGATCTACCGAACTACATTCTATTCGCATTGTCCAGATAAATATTTTTTATTGGAAGAATATCTAGCGGAAGCGTGGGAGGAGGAAATAGAACTTAAGAAAATCTCTCGTGACAATAATAAAGCGAACTTGAATTTAAGCGAAGAATTCTGGAAAGACTTCCTCAACACGACTCAACACTTTAAAAAAATTTTTAACAAAATAAAAGATATAATTCGTAAATTAATTATCTTAATCTCAAGGGCTCCATTGATATAGGAATTTGGTTGATTCTGCCCCTTCCCAGGA
>JAEOUI010000099.1 GCA_016839425.1 Promethearchaeota archaeon | reverse complement strand
TAGAAACTTTTAGATTAGTGAAATTCACGCCTTTTTCTGAAAAGATAAGAACATCATTATCAATGCTGAAGACCACGCCATCCGAGTCATCTGTTGGAATATCGATATTAAAATTGTCATTAATTCCGGAAATAACCGAAATATTAAATTCTTGTTCATCTCCAGGAAATTGGAGCAAATCATATGGTTTTATTGGAAGAATATCAGGAAACGCTTTTATAATAGAATTCACACTACCGTGGATGTTTTGCATTCGCTCAAGAAATTCAAGAGATGCTGAAACATTAATTAAGCCTGCACCTGAATATAAAATACTTCCTTCTTCTTCGTTCGCTAGCTGTTTTGCACCTTCTAATAAAGCAATTCGTGCTGCCTCGGGATTAATAGAGGGAAAAGCTTCTTTTAGTATAGCAAGTGCTCCTGCAACCATTGGACAGGCCATACTCGTCCCGCTTAAAGGCATATAATCTCCATCTCCATCAAAATTGAAATAATCTCCTAAAAATATTTGCCGTTTTGCTAACACGGTATCAGGAGCCATTGTTGAGATAATATTTACTCCCGGTGCCACTACATCAGGAAATCCTAAATAAGTAAATGTAGGACCACGACTACTAAAAGAGGCTAATCGATTATTAATATCTGTTGCACCAACGGCTATATCGTTTATGCCTGCTCCTGGAGTTCCCCCAGTAAAATAATCTGGACCGTAATTTCCTGCAGAAGCTACACAAATCAAACCTTGTTCTGTCGCTTCCTTTATGGCAAGACTAATTGGATCTCCCGCCTCGGGATAACCCCCCCCAAAACTCATGGATATTATATCTGCGTTGCCCAAAAGAGGATTAGCACACCATTCTATGGCATTTATCACGCTTTCCTCGCTTAAACTGCCAATAATATTTCCTGCTTTTGCGTTAATAATGGTTACTCCTGGTGCCACGCCTCGATAAATGCCTTGAGAGGAATTTCCGTTACTTCCAATGATACCTGCACAATGCGTCCCGTGACCGTTTTTGTCCTCGATTTCCGTGGAAATTGTGTAATCAGAAACTTCATTTGGAGCAAAATTTCGGGCATTTGTAAGAGGATCATAATTGAGATCGGGATGATCATAAATACCAGAATCGATTACGGCAACTCTAACTCCTGAGCCATCATATTCGAGATTTTCTGCACCTATTGTTGTTAACCACCAATTAGAATAATCCTGCTGATCTAATTGTGCACTTGATATTTGCTCTTGAGGTATATCTATATCGGGAATAGTGTAAACTTTGGTTTTAAAGACTTTCTTTATGGATATCTCGGTTCTTAATTTAGATGCTTTTTCAAGTAATTCGGAAGGATTGCATTCGAAGGCAACGGCAGGAATGATTTCATAATTTGAAGTTATTATTACATCATTAAATAGATTATTAATGATTGAGGCTCGTTCTTTTTGACCTATATTTTCATTGAAAACGATGATAATTCGAATATTTTCTTTATTATCATAATCGTCAGAAAAAAAATTAATTAAGCCTGAATCAAAAATATCTGAATGAATGACTTTTTGATTTTGAGTTCTCTGATTATTTAAATAATTGAATTCATCGAAATTTTGTATTATAAAGTCGTTATGATAGTTATTTTGGATATTTTGATTTATAAAACTATTGACCAATGCGTATGAATTTATGAATAAAATTACTATTAAAATATTTAATCGTATGAAGTTGTTGAATTTCTTCATGAATTTGATATATAACCTATTATATTTATTTCTTGTTCTTAAATTTTAAACATTCTCAGTTTCTCGTTAATTTTTAATAAAATTGCTTTAATTGAAATTCAGTATCTACTCGAAATATTTAAATAATGGATTATCATCACGAATAATACTACAAAAGTGTAAAGGTATTATTAATGGCTGTATATAAATCAATCCAGCTCGTAGCTACTAGCGAGCATAATTGGGCCGATGCCGTGAAAAACGGCTATCTCGAAGCGAAAAAGACCTTGAGAGGTATTAGAAACATTCAAATTATTGAGTCTGATGTAAAAGTAAAAGAAGATATCGATAAATTAATTTATAGGGTTCGCATTCAAATTAATTTTCAATTGGAAACTCAATAAATACTTATAATATTCCTTTTTTTTATTTTTTTCCCTATAATAACAATAAATGACGATGAGAATCTTTATTTATGATTATAATTTATAATGAATAATTTTAGACCTTAAGAGGATAAGAGATTGTGGCAGACCTTGTAACTTATATTATTGATAACTATGGAATTTATATCATAGGAGCATTAATTTTATTAGCCGTTGTTATAATATGCTGCATTATTCATAATCGCCTCTTAAAAAGCTAGAAAAGAAGAAAAGAATTATTTTATTAATTTTCGTACCAGATACACTTAGATTTCTTTTGATTTAGCTTCATGAGTAAACTTCGCCAGTTATTATCTGTATCTGGGCATCTATAATAGAATTTCCTTGTATTTACAGTCCTACTAATATATTTTTGTAATTCTTCTAAGATCATGAATTCTATTCCTTTCTTAAAAGCATCAGCTTTTCTGGTCATAACTTGATGAACTAAAGCGTGGTCTCTTCCTAAATGATCTTTAAACGCCGTGAAAGTCCCAAATCCCACGATTTTATCATCTTCTCTTGCTATAATCATAGCGTTTCGATATTGGAGTTTTAAAACCCTCCTATTTAATTCGTTTTCGAATTGATCCCAATCAACTGGAAAATAAGACAAGTTTTCGTTAAAATCGACAAAAAGATCTTTTAAAGCTTCTTTATCAATCCGAGGATCATATCTATCTAATTTAATCATTATAAATTTCTATTTTTTTTTTTGAATAAGTTAATGAATCATTAATAATATTTTTTTTTAGGTTTACGCTTTTCAAAACAATTAATAAAATTTTTTAAATAAAATCGTAATTATCATGAAAATACCATGTAAACCTTTACGACCTGATTTCGAACTAATAAGACCTTCAAAAAAGGGCGATGCAGGTTCAGACGCTCGAATAATGGGATTCAAGAAAATTTTTAACGAGAAAGGAAAAAAAGAGCTCATTGAGATTGAATCGGATTCATATACTTTAAAACCACTTGAAAGGATTGGATGTCCCTTAGGATTTGCCACCGCAATTCCAGAAGGATATTATTTTCGGGTTGTACCAAGGAGCGGTCTAGCCTTATGGGATGGTATATCCATTTTAAACACTCCAGGAACGATTGATGCTGGATATAGAAACGAATGGATGGCAATTGTTGTAAATTTATCAAATAAAGAAGTAATGCTAAAAAAAGGAGAAAGAATTTGCCAAATCATTCTTGGAAAGATGCATGATTACGAGTTTGAGGAAATTGAGGAATTACCTTCTTCAGATCGAGGGTTAGGAGGATTCGGTTCGACCGGGATGAATTAAATTTTTTGTCTTTCAATTAAAATTTAATATTTTTATATTTTAAAATTCCCTTTACTAAAGTCTCGATTGCTTCCTTAATATTTTCTCC
>JAEOUI010000098.1 GCA_016839425.1 Promethearchaeota archaeon | reverse complement strand
TTGCCCCTGATTTACATACGATACTAACAATGATCCACGCATTCCAACTGCTCTTGATAGTAGTGATCTTTTTTCCTTTATTTCTATTACGGGTACGGTTAAAGGAAGCACGCACATTTCATTTTTTCGAGCAATTTTATTCGTCAAACTACACGCAAAAGGCCCTATTTCTGATGCTACATATAAATTAGTGAAATTTTCTTGACCTTTCTTCCAATTCATAAAAGATGATATGGCATTCCACTGAAATTGGGTTAGTCCAGAAGTACTAAAGATTAACTTGCAGTTTGAAAGCTTTTTTGAAAGTTGTTTTTGAATTATTCGCGCTCCTTCATTAAAACCTTCTTTTTGTAAAACCCGGAGGATTTGTGAGATAGATTCTTGTTGATCCAAATATGGTTCGCTTGTATTTTTCGAAATCCCATTTTTAAATTTATTAAGATCAGCCCAACCTAATATGGTTGTTGCTGGAGCAGATATAACGGATGGATTTTCGATAATTAATATCTCTGCAAGAACTGATAGATCAAAGGCGTCTTTATATTCTCGCAATAGATATTCTTTTGGTTTTACGGCAGAAATTACAATTCTTTGGGAAAATTCCGAGGAATAGAGACAAATATGTTTTTTTCCACTTTCGATTTTAATACCATCCATTGATGTCCGTGATGGGACGAAAATAATGGCAGAATTCTCGCGATTCAATCCGCTTGACTCAAAGATAGCCTTCATTCCTGGAATCCATAAACTTTCAATCAAATTGTCGTTCATGTGAAACCATTTTAGATTTTTAATGCTTGCGTCAGTCGTTCCCGAGGTATGGCAGAAAATTTCAATATTATTAATTGAAGAATTTTTTAAAACATGTTTTATGTCTACGGAAAATTCTCGGGAGTTTGTTTTAAGATTTCGCATTAGAGAAAGAAACTCATTCTCAGTTTTAATTCCAGACAACTTGAAAATGTATTGCTCATATTCCTCGGTAGATTCTATATCAAGCCAATCTTCCCAAGAAATATTATTGTTGTTTATAATTTTCTTATTAAATTCTTCTTGGATGGGATGATCAAAATCGAAGAATTTCATCATTAATCTTGGTTTTTAGCGTTTATTATAAATTCTTTTTGGACTTAATCCAATCAAATAAGTTTTGCATTCCAATTGTCAAATTATTGCTTATTTTTTTTCCAAGTCCAGCCCCTAATGCAATTTTTAAGATAGCGCTAGCAATTTTTTCCCACTTGCTCGGCTTGAAAACGCTCCAATCTTCTAAAATCTCTTGCATTATTTTTGCCCACATATTTTTTTTTTGATCTGGCCAACTACATCTGATAACCCTTATCACATATCTTTTCAAGTCTTCGGGTCTATCAAGGAAAAAATCCAAACTTTGAATAATATTTGTCTTTTCTAATGATAAATTTAATGTTGAAAACTCTTGTAAAGCATTGTAATAAAGGATATTGCATTTTTCCTCTTTCTCACATATTGCTTTTAGAATTAATTCAGTACTTCCATTAACTAATGTTTTAATTCTCGTTTCTAAACCCAGCTCGTCGTTTCGAATTTTATCTTTAGCATAACCAATCAGATATCCTGGATTTTTTTTTGAATTGATTTCAGCAAAATTCATATTTTTTAATTTTTCTCTTGCTTCTTCTAAAAACAAATTTAAATTATCAAAGGATTCAAAAAGAAGGCGTTTTTCCTTTGAATACATCTTCTTTGCTTTTTGTAAATATTCGATTTCTTCTATGCTCTTGGCTTCTAAAAGAGGGCTAATATAGGAAACTTTTATAGGTTTAACATCGACTAAGTGATCTATATCTTTGTAATCGCGATAAAGAATTTTAGCATGAATTTCACCGTGAGTACAGTCGTATCCAGTACTTAATACGAAATTGCATTTCCAAACATCTCCATTAGGGGGAATATTGCTTAATATTAGGATTCTTTTTTCTTTATCAATCTCAAAAACAGATGGATATTTATTTAAGATTACCTTAACATCAAAAATGGGAAATGAAGAGTTATTTTGTATCTCAATTTCAAAAATTAGTTGATTTTCTTGCTTACTAATCGATCTTCCTATGTGTATTTGATTGGTATGATCTCT
>JAEOUI010000524.1 GCA_016839425.1 Promethearchaeota archaeon | reverse complement strand
TCCCCAATTCGGCATGAACCTTAGCCAATATTGATTCCACTAGCATCCAGTTTCCTAATTTCTTCTCTTCCGTGAATAACTCTGCAATATCTGTTCGATATCGAGTTTCTACGGGATGGATGAATTTATGACCCATTTTATTTTCTCAATTTTTTCATTAACTAATTGAAATATAGTTATTCTCAATATAATTTTTTTTTATTAGGCAGGAGAATTTTTAATTTACCTTCATCGACAAAAATATTTATAGCTATTGGAATTTAAATTAAATCACGCTTTTTCTAAACGAAAACTTTAAATTCGCCTAGATTCCTATTTTAATTAATAAATTAATTAAATTTAAAGGAGGAATGATATGATAGCTGATTCATATCCAGTCCAAGTTGGCTGGGGAGACGAGTTTTCGACTTTTGAGATCAAAATAGAGTGCCCGGAAACGCTCAAGGGTTGTTCGTCAGAAAATATAATTAAAAGGGGGCACGACACCAAGATAAAAGGTCATCCGCAACATTATGAGTGTTCAGATTGCGAGAGGCACTTCTTCCCGCATACTTCGGGATTTTTTTCGAAATTAGAAAACTCGATAAATGAACGCCTATTTTCAGTTTTAAAAGAGGGGAAAATCGATACCGCATTATTATGCGAAATTTTAGGTTCCTCACCCTCCACCATTTCTAATCTTTTGAGATATATCGTTGAGAAGGTTGCTAATCACCCAAAAACAGAATTATTTTGGGAAAGTCCCATAACTGGAGAGGCAGTCTATATTGACGAAACCTTCATAAAGATAATCAAGAAAACATGGTATTTAATCGTGTTCTTAAGCGAAAAGGGAAACGTACTTGCGTTTGAATTGGTTGAGAAGAGAAATAAAGAAAAAATGTTAGAATTGTTTAAAAAAGCAGAGCAACGGTTAGGCAAAGAGGCAAAAATGATGATAACTGATGATTTTCAAGCGTATAAGAGCGTGGCAACTGACCTTGGAAGGGATATGATTCACGTACGACACATCCACAGCCCACCTTACGGGCGAATTGTAGTTGATATGATTGAACATCGAGAAAAAGAGATTCTTACCCGCCATTATGCAACTTCTTTCGATATTTTACTAGATACAAATACCTTCATCGTGCAAGTGTCAGAATCGGTCAAAAAAATCCATAAAAAAGGGAAACGAGGGCGCCTTAAGGGGGGTAGAAATCGTCCTAAGGAAATAATCGAAGAGGAGAAGCGACAAAAAGAGGAGCAAAAAGGTCAAAAAAAGCGAGGCCCTAAAGATCCTTTCAAAGATGCTGAAACTCATGTCTATCATTATGATAAAGAGAAGGGATTGTTTCTTCCGATGTACGAATCGGATGAAACATTCGTCGAATGCTTACAAGAACTGTTGGCTGTGTTCGGAAATAAGCACATTACAACGAATCCCGTAGAAAATGTATTTTCGGTGCTTAAAAAACTTATTGATTTCCGGGGTAAGAGGAACTTGGAATACTGGCGTCTCTTGCTCACCTATTATTTCACGGTTCGTGAATATCCCTTAATCTTAAAAGAAGTATTAGACGAATTATCCTTTTCCCCTCAAATGCTCCATAAAACCTCGTATAAATTAGTGATTTGAACTGAGAACATGGAAGAATAATGTCGGATTAAAGTTTGAAGGTGATTGAAGATTTAAAAAAAGAAGGTAAATTAAAAATTATCCCTTATTGCTTAATCCTTGAAAAATAAAAAGAATGATAAAAAAAAAGAGCACGAATTAAAAAAAGAATTTCTTTTGCATAAAAAAATTAATCTATTAGCTCCCTTCGAAGGGAAAATTAGGTTGTGTACCGCATAATGTGGTGGTCTCTTCGATCCACTCCGATAATTCCTCATCTGCTCTACAAAACGTAACAATTTTATCTAGATCCTTGAGGTCTTTGAAAGAACACTCAATAAGTAAGTCCCAGCCCCCATATACAGGGGTGGCATATGTTACCTTCCAATCCTCGTCCTTTTCAGTAGATTTCAAGCGATTCAATTTTTCTACGACTTTCCATTCAGTTCCAATTATTTTAAGCCTTACGAGAATATATCCTCGATAATACATTTTCCTTTTCACACCTACTATTTTATTATTATTTATCCATTATTTCTAATATTTTTTTTCAAATTATTTGAGTTTAGAGATAATTTTACTTACCAGTATATTTCTTTCAATTCTTTATGATATTCATTTAGAGATTTTACAATTATTTCTCTCCTTCTCATCTTTTCGATAGCTTCTACGATTGCTTCAGCAAGTTCTACAGTGACTATGACGGGAATATTATAGTCAACCGCCCGTCTTCGAATTTCATATTCATCTTGCATTATTTGTCGAAATTTCTGTTCCGCAGTTGTGGGTAATGGAATATTGATTACCATGTCAATATATCCGTTTTGCAAGCATTCAATGATGTTGGGCTCCTTTCCAGCTTCATGAACTTTATAAAGCTTTACAGCATCTATACCGCTTTCCTTCAATGCTTCTACGGTGTGCTCCGTGCCAAATATTGTAAATCCTAATGTTTTTAGCTTTTTAGCCACTGGAATTACCCTTTTCTTTAGCTCTTCTCCTCCAACAGAGATTAATACATTTCCCCCTTCGATGGGAATGTAGAGTTCTGCCGCTTCCAAGGATTTAATGAGCGCATCTGGAAAGTCATCCCCTATGACCCCAACCTCTCCTGTAGAGCTCATTTCAACTTTTAGGTTCACGTCCGCTTTGTCCAATCGCATGAAAGAAAACATTGGGGCTTTTACACTGAAAAACTTTCCATAAGGTAAACTAATAAGCCTCTCTGGGATTTTATGACCCATTATGACCTCTGCCGCCAGTTTCATTAGATTAATTCCTCTTGTCTTGGAAACATACGGCATACTTCTACTGGAGCGGAGATTACATTCAATCACATAGACCTCTTCCTCTTTAACCAAATACTGGACATTAAAGGGGCCCAGGATTTTTAATGCTAAAGCAATCTTTCTAGTATAATCTTCAATCTTATTCTTAACTTGGTCTGAAACAGTTATTGGGGGAATTACCATCGTTGCATCACCACTATGAACTCCTGCATTTTCAATATGCTCCACTATAGCCCCTACTAAGACACTTTCTTGGTCACAAATCCCATCACACTCCACTTCGCGAGAGTCCGTGAAGAATTTAGTGATTACCACGGGATATTCCTTGGACACAGCAGCGGCTAAGTCTAAAGTATTTTTTAAAGTCTTTTCCTCATAACATACTCTCATTGCAGCCCCGCTCAGTACATATGAAGGCCTAACCAAAACGGGATATCCAACTTTACTAGCAAAATGTAAGGCATCTTCAGTCGTGGTTAGTGCTGCCCATTCTGGTTGTTTTATTTGGAGTTGATCGAGTAATTGACTGAATTTAGACCTATCCTCTGCCATATCCACCCTAGAACCATGAGTACCAAGAATATTTATATTTGCTTTTCGATAAAATTCTGAATATTTTGCAAATTTTGTTGCCAAGTTTTGAGCAATTTGTCCTCCCGCATTGAGAACTACGCCGTATGGTCTTTCTAGCTCGCATATATCTAAAACCCTCTCACCACTAAGTTCCTCGAAGTAGAGCCTATCTGAAACATCATAATCCGTACTAACCGTTTCTGGATTATAATTTATAATAATAGCCTTGTCAACGCCAATTTTTTGTAAGCCCCACAAGCAATTGACTGAGCCCCAATCAAATTCCACGCTTGCTCCAATTCGATACGTGCCAGAACCTAACACGATAACTTTCTTCTGATTCTCTTGATCTTCTTTTCTATAATCAACATCGTGTTTATCACCCCAATAAGTCAAATATAAATAATGTCTTGTTGGAGGGCATTGCCCTGCTAATGTATCTATTTGCTTGACAAAAGGCGAAATATTATATCTTTTTCTTAGTCTTCTAATAGTTGGAGTGTCCATTCCTAAAATCTTGGCGATTTGTCCATCTGAAAATCCATATCGTTTAGCTTTAGTTAAAGTATATTCCTTTTCCTCATCTGAAGATTCCAGTACATTTAGCTCTTTTAATTCATTTTCAATATCAACAATATTTTTTAACTTGTATAAGAACCATTTATCAATTTTTGATCTTTCATAGATCTCGTCAATTGGAATTCCGCGCTTAATAGCTTCACCTACTCTTAAGAACCTTAGGTCAGTGGGGTTACGTAATTCATATTTTAGTTCATTAAGGTCTTCAATCGGTTCCAGATCATTTGCCACGAATCCTTTTAATCCAATATCTAGCATTCTTAGGGCTTTTTGACAGACTTCTTCAAAATTCCTTCCAATACTCATGCATTCTCCGACCCCTTTCATTTGTGGACCAATTTTTCTATCAACATGCTCAAATTTAGTCAAATCCCATCTTGGATATTTTAAAACCATATAATCTGTTGCAGGTTCAAAGTTTGCTGTTGTTTTTAATGTAATTTGGTTTTTCAGTTCGGGCAGAGTATAACCAATGGCTACTTTTGCTGCAATATATGCCAAGGGGTATCCAGTTGCTTTTGAGGCAAGAGCTGAAGATCTTGACAAGCGTGCATTGATTTCAATTGCCCTATGCTTTTTAGAAAAGGGATCTAATGCCCATTGAATGTTGCACTCCCCTATCACGC
>JAEOUI010000097.1 GCA_016839425.1 Promethearchaeota archaeon | reverse complement strand
CGATATGTACCTTACGGATGGAACTTTTAATTTCACATTCCTCAATAATTACACGACGAATTACGCACTTGAAGACGATACAGCCTTGCTTTCTAACCAAAATCAAAACGAATATCTTTTCGACGACACAAATGATTTTATTAATATAGTTACTAACGAGGGAAATCCTCCAGGCTCTCCAGATTACGATGATCTTTTTGATGATGATGATGATACATATTGGACATTTACTTCATCTGTCAGCCATGAAATAAATTTTACAGTTACAGCAAATTTTACTGATAGTGGATTCGATAGGAATAACATTCTTGGTCTATTATCGACATTACGATTGAATGTATCAGAAGAAGACATTTCACTTGATGTGAGAATGAGAAATAGTTCTGACACTAGCTCATGGGTTGCTTTAACAGATACGATTATGATCAACGGTACGCTCGGAATACAAGATATAGACGCGTACGGAACGAACTTAAACTTGGATTTCATTGACTCCTACGATACATGCTATCTTGAATATCATTTTAGTCATAGTACATCGGATTTTACTCTTGATTTTTATGAGTACGATCTAAAAGCGACAGATGCTTACGAGCTTCCTATTTCTCAAACAAATCAAGTAGCATTGGAATTTGACTTGAAAGGCGAAAGTACAACTGTACACGGATTTTACGCGTGGATTAGAAACTTAAATCTCACGGCGACCATCGGAACAAATTTAAACATTACGCTCTATCATTCAAATCAATCAATTGCTCGAACATATGGAAATTTAAGAGGTAAAACTTATGTTCCGTATATCGTACCAGATACGACAATCGATTACATTGATTCCATCGAAACAAGCTACAACGGGGATGGAGTTTCCTATTTTGCTTTTAATTCGGATAATACGAAAAATTTAACCTTTGGCAATTATTTCGTCGTGATCAAGTCTGATTCCACTGACGATCTTTATAGTTTAGCAACTATAACATATTCGGGTGATTCAGACAACAGACTAGATCATGTTTTAATAAGATCTTCGGATTCTGGTTCCTCATGGATAACTACGAACAATCCCTATTCATCTAATCGATTTGACGCAGGCCCATTTATAGTCAACCTCACACGAGGATATTTGCCGTCAGACCTTAATTTAACGATCCAAGGAATCCCTGCAACTTCGCTTGATATGACAGTATCTCCTTACAATCAAAACGACGATTTAGAATATGGCAGAGAAGAATGGGGAAAGGGCACTTGGGAAAGCGCATTCCCTACATATATTCAAAATCCCTCGAATTATTTTCAAGTTGATTTAAATTGGGATATAAATATTACTGCTTTTCTACCCTTCAATGTGTCGTTTGACGCTATGGCTTATAAGGAAAATTTAGTAAATATTACTTATTCAGTCAAATATGGAGAAACACCTCAATGGGTTTTTAATCACACGCTTGATACTATGATTGCATCTGGTTGGAACTACGAAGAATTTTGGTATGTTTTTCCCAGTGAGATGAAAGTTCAAAATCTATACAATACAAGCTTAAACGATATTTACTCTTTAATTGATGAAGAAAGCGCTTTATCTGAAAATCCCACTTTCGAAAAGATTATCGTAAATGCTACTGTGAACGGTTTGTATTCTTTAAACCTAACTAGTCCAAATTACCTTCAAGATATCTCTAGCGTTCAAAGTTATCTAAATTTTCAGGGAAACTTATGGGAAACAAGGGGTTTTATGAATGGAGATAATATATCGGCAAGCATGATAATTCAAGATTCGTTTGGAAATCCAACACAAGATGGAGTAGCGAATGTTACTCTCTACAAAAATGAAAACCTTAGAGCTTCAATGAAGGATACAATTGGCGAGATTGGTAATTACCAAACATTTGATTTTGATAATGAAACTCTGATTACGATAGATTCGAGTGTTACACCTGGAAATGAATATTATCTCGGATTTTTCTGGACGAATGGTACCTCAATAGGAGCCCAGAAAATAAAAGTCTATATTGATTATTACATGATTGATTTTGGAGAATTTAAATATGTTGATGCAGCTGATAAAAATTGGATTTGGTTGACTCCCGACTTTTCTCAAAGTCAATTAGAAGATTATTACATGTTAATTGCCACGGTCAATGAAACAGGTTTAGAGTATAAACCAGATTATCCCATTATAAAAGAAGACCTCTCTGAGATATACTCTTATTCATACGGAGAAAACACATTAAATCTCAAATTAACATCCTTTAAACAAAGCGAAAATATATTAAATCCTGGAGAAAACATTGATTTATCGGTAGGAATTGAAAATTTAAACGATCTATTTAGTGTATCTGTACAAATAACAGTTAATCTAAAATCCTATATGAACGATGAATGGATAATTGCACAAAATGTTTCTGAGATAATCTCTCTTAGCGCCTCCGATGATGGGTTACCGACTAGCTCTGGAGACTTTAATGTGAGTTTAAAAGTTCCCGAATTAAACAATGCTACTAACGAGTGGCTTGGAGTAAATGCCCCTGTCAGAAAGGGAGGTGCAAAAGTTGAGGTAATAATCAGTTTGGTAGAATTCGGAAAGGATATTGGTACTTTTAAAAGTAATGATTATTGCGTTTTAATAAATCAGACTGAAGCAACATTCGAAGGAATAGTTCTTAAAGCAAAATCTACAGGGCTTTTAGAAGATGAAGATGTTATTGAGGATTTTGATCGAGACGATTGTTTATATAATATATCAAACTTGGAAACAACAGTTATCGCTAATTACTTTACTGAATATTACACGAGTAGCTACGAGGAATATATTTACAATTACGAATTGCTCATGAATAGTGATTTCTTTAACATCTCTACTGAACCAACGAACATCGATGACGAATCCATTTTTAATGTGACTTCGACAATTGCCACCGAATTTGGAAAACCACTAATCGGTGAAAATGTGACTTGTCAATATAATAATGGAACAGGGTGGTACAATCTTCCGGATAACGAAGAGACATCAAATTCTTTAGGGGAAACAACATTTACAATCGATACGACCACTATACCAGTTAGTGATAATTTTGAGCTCAAGCTTCTTTGGGAGGGAAATTCAACCCTAACCAATACTTCTGAGATAATATCCATTGAGCGAAATCCTTCAATTCAAGACTTGCAAATTTCATATCTCGAATCATCTAGTGTTATCTATAAAGGTGCTCAAAATTACTTAACCATTAGATTAACAAACACGGGTGAGAAAGTTTTATCAATTTCTCGAGAGAACCTTTCAATAACTATAAATGGCTTAGTTGAATATACATGGAGTATTGCTTCTTGGGATTATAGTCTATTAAATAATTTCAATCCAGGTAAAAATATTGATATAAAGATTAAAGTTTTTATCCCTGCGAGTAGTCCAGATAACATTGATTTGGACATTTTTATTGAATTAGAAACTAAAACAGTTAATAATTCAATTAACTTGTCCGTGATATCTCAGCCATTATTTGAAAATATTTCGATCTTATTATCAATCGTAATTATTGCCATAATTGGAATTCTAGTTGCAGTTTCACTTGTATTCGTGAAAAGAACAAAAGCTACAATATCCAAGTCGTTCAAGGAACAACAACCAATCAGAAAAACTCGAGCAAGACGCGGTGTTTATCAAAGACCTATAGAAATTGCAAAAGCAAAATTAGCTGAAACCAAAGATGCGGTCATAGAGGATGAATCTGTTGAAGAAGTCGTAGAAGAAAAAACAACTGATTTCGATTCCTTATTAAAAAAGGAAGAACTCAAATCTAAAGTAGAAATGCCTGAACTTTCTAAAGCACAATTGAAAAAGTGGAATCTCGATAAATTAAGAGATTACTGCAATCAAAATGGCATTAAATTTGGAAAAAAATCAACGAAATCTGATTTGATTCAAAAAATCCTTGATAAAAATAAAAAATAATTTTTTATTAATCTTTTTTTTTTAAGATTTTACTATACTCATTAAATTTCTCTTGAGAAGACCTAAAGATGGTCGGCCGTCTGTTCCAGCTAATGCAATTAGTACAATAGAAGAAGAACTTACGATTACGGCAAATCCAGATTCTAGTTCGATTGTGGTATCTCTTAGAGCACCTTTACCGGTTTTAATTCCCAGAGTGTTTGCGTCCTTGATAATGCTTGAACACGCCTTAGCAATCGCTCCGTGGTCCATATCAGTTAATGTTTGACCAATTAGGACTTTTCCATCGGTATCCGCGGCTATCAAGCCTTCGCATTCAGGCACCGCATCCATCAATTCTGCGAGCTTTTTTTCTACCATTGCTTTGTCCATGTGAATACTACCCTTTTCCATTTCATTAAGATTATATTGAGATTCTTAAATTGTAAGAAGAAATATCGTGATTATAACATATAAAAAAAAGGAAGATTATAAAAACATTTGCTTATCTTGCTCTTGTTATAGTTTATCAATAATTTTTAGACAAACCATAATTTTATAATAATAATTATTTTAATATTATGAGGATTAGGTTTTCTTCGAGGGCAACCATAGTTTCTCCCTTAGAAGTTTCCAAGCGTATGAAATTTAAATTTCCTTCGTTAAGAGCTTGTACTACTTGCTTGCCTTTTCCGATCAAACTCGTGATGTAAGCAGCAACTTCCTCCGTAAGGTTAATATCCAAATTTGATTTGATCGGAAGCCCAGACGCATCGCATATGATGACACCACGCACGCCTTCCTTTTCTTCAAAACGTCGAATAATGTTTTTTACTTCGTTCACGTCAATCGTAGCTTGTTCACCTTTACTTTTAAAAAATAAAATTTATCTAGTATAGTAATAAATTCAGTGTTTAAAAATTAATACATATAATATGTTTTTGTATTTAAAACATTTTACTTGGATAAAAATATAAAATAATAATAATATTTTAGCGTGATATCAGAATTAGAGGAAATAATCCTTAAACATATTAAGTTTTCTTTCCTCTCCAACTGTTGTATTACCCATATGACCTGGAAAAACAAAAAAATCATTCGTTATATTAGGATTTTGCATTATTTTTTCCTTGATGCTTTTCATTAAGACCTTTGGATCTCCACCAGGAAAATCTGTTCTTCCCACGCTCCTGCGAAATAGCAGATCTCCCGTAAATATTATTCCGTCGCAATCTTTACCGTTTAGATTTTTTACATCGGTTGTATAAAGAGAAATACTTTCTGGAGAATGTCCAGGAGTTTCTAAAACATGGAGCTTAATATCGTCTAGCTCAATTATATCTCCCTCGCTTAGCGACACATCGGGTTTAATATTTGAAGAAAAATGGCTATTTTGTTTCTCGCAAAACATTACTTTAGTCTTAAAATGGTTTATGACATTTTCAGCATTCATAGTATGATCAAAATGACCGTGAGTAAATACCACACCAATAACTTCAATATTTTTTGATCTCTGCTCGATATTTTTGATAATATATTCGGGTTCGGCACCTGGATCGATTATAATTATCTTATTATCAGAACCAAAAATATAACAATTAGTTCCAAAGCTTCCTACTACTAACTTATTGAAAATCACTAATGTTTCCCTGAAAAGTATTATTAAGAATTAAATAAGAGAGTTAAGTTGTTAATTTTTAAGGTCGTGGTTTTTTATAAGGTCGTTTATTTCTACTAGCTTATTATAAACAGTAAGACCTTTTTCCGTTAGTTTTATGGATTTCTTTCCATCAGTAACATCGATCTCTATAAGCCCGCGTTTAATCAAATCATTTTTTACTCGAAAATACGAGTTGTAATAACTGAATTTATTGAGCTCGTTATAAAATGTATGTTTATCAACCTTGTAGTTTTTGAACGCAGTCAATACCTGTAAAGTATCTCTAAATCCCTTCTTTTTCAAAAAAGATACTAACTCTTCGATTACTTTCATCTATACCCCTAGTTAACAATTTTCTTAATTTATCTAGACGATGATTAAAATAAAACTCGAGGTTTAAAAAAGTTTATGAAAAGGAATTCTGTTAAATTTTGATATTCGTTAAGACATTCGACTTTTTTTTTAATGAAATTTTGATAATAACTTTAACATGCGTGATTTTTACACACGACAAATTTATTAATTGCTTCCAAATAAATATTTTAGATTTTATTTTTTAGGCATGTGTGAATAATCGTAAATTTTACACTCTTTGACCATTAAATTATTGCTTTTTAGTTCAGAAATCTTTACTAATAATCAATTTATTATTGTTTAATTCTTATTAGAATAGTATAGGAATGAAAACGATTAATTATCTGAGATATTTTGATGTCGAGATTGGAAACATACCGATTATATTATCTTGTCCTCATGGAGGATATAAAAATCCAAAATCAATTCAAAATATAGAAAATGGTGCAAAATTTTCAGATAGAAACACATTATTTATTGCTAGAAGGATCAAGTATATTCTTAAAGAAAAGGATTTTAGACCATATATCATATTTTGTAAGATTCATAGAAGTAAGCTAGATCTTAATAGACCTCCTGGATCCTCTATAGCATTTAATCAAGCTTCAGCAGAGGCTAGAGAACTACATTATTATTTTCAAAGAACAATCAAAGAACAATCAAAACAGAGCATAAAAGAACATGGTAAATGTTTAATCATTGATTTTCACGGTTTTACAAAACCTCACAAAAAATATCCTAATATCATTTTTGGAAACATATTTTCAAACACATTATCCATTTCTAAACAAAATAAAAATGGACTTGATTACTATTGGGGTTTAGAAGAACTCAGGCATGAATTTTCTACACATTTTACTTTAGATGATGGACTTGGTGTAAACGATCTAAATCTGGCATACTCAGGAGGTTATATCACCCATTTATTTTATCGAAAAAACCGAATAAACGCTTTACAATTAGAAGTTTCGGAGACAATAAGAAACAATTTAAATCAGGCAAATATATTTGTTATTGATTTTGTGACTGCTTTGCTAAATTGTTTAGATAAAGATATTTAATTTTTTATTAAACATCAAATAATTATTAAACAATATAAAGAATCATTTTAAGCACAAATTTGGTTAAAAAAACGATGGATATTAAAATTGGTCTCGTCCAAATGGAAATTGAAGATGGTAATAAAAAACAGAATCTCGATAAAGCATTATATTACATAAATAAACTACAAGTTTTAGAGGAAAAACCCGATATTATATGCTTCCCCGAGCTTTTCCTTACGGGATACGATTTAAAGAATTCTAAAACTCTAGCAGAATCTTTAAATGGGCAATCTATGAATAAAATCATTTCTCAATCTACTAATAATTTTGCAATAGTAGGATCGATTTTAGAATCAACAGATGAGGGTTATTTTAATACGGCTTTTTATATTAATAAGAAAGGCAAATTAATTGGAAAATATCGAAAAACTCATTTATTCGGTCCCATGAGTGAAAAAAAATACTTAGTTAAGGGAGATAAAATAGAAACATTCACAACCAACGAGTTTGGTGGTTTAAAATTAGGATTAGCATTATGTTTCGACCTCAGATTCCCAGAAATATTCAGAATAATGGCATTAGAGGGTGCAAAATTAATATTCTTACCCTCGGAATTTCCCAAGCCAAAACAAGAAGCTTGGAAAATATTGATTCAAGCGAGAGCTATAGAAAATCAAATTTTCTTAATTGGAATAAATAGAGCGGGTAAAGGCCGAAAGGAGGATTTTTTTGGCCATTCAATAGTTACCAATGGGTCTCAAATCGAAGTTCTGGGAAACGACTCAGAATGTAGAATTTTTCATATCGATATTGATTCCTTGAATTTGATTAGAAAGCCTTTTGATTTACTTAAAGAAAGGAGGACTGATTTGTATTAAAATTGGAGGAATAATTGACATATCAACGAAAGATATACCTGGGATAACATCAATGGTTATTTTTACCGTCGGTTGTAATTATAAGTGTTCCTTTTGTCATAATAAATATTTATTAAAAGATAATGTCGGAAAAAGCGTATCCCAAAATGATGTTTTAAAGCTCATTAATACGAATTTACTTGTAAAGGGTGTAAGCATCTCGGGCGGAGAGCCCACCTTACAAGCAGATATATTCGAATATGTATATCAAATATCAAAAACAGGAAAATATATTAGCTTGGATACGAATGGCTCTAATCCAGAAACCCTTTTAAAATTAATTCCTCATTTAAACAGGGTTGCATTAGATATTAAAACTGATCCTTTGAACCAAACAAAATACGAGCAAATCACATGCGTATCGTTAGAATTAAAAAAAGTTATAAAATCGTTTGAAATTCTTAATGTAGCACTTCATCTTGATTTTGAAGTAAGAACTACTTTTGTTGAAAAATTAATGACACCAGAAGATATTTTTTCAATATTTGAATTTCTAAGAAATAAAAATTTTAGAGGAAATTTTGTCCTTCAACAATTCCAATATTCTGAAGGAGTTGGTGAAAAATTTAAAGAATCGCTTCAAAAACCTTATCATCAAGATTTAATTCGCCTGATAGAGCAATACAAAGGAGATAATCTTTCATTTGATGTCTTTTTAAGAGACGATGTTGTAGGTTATTCGAAAGTTATTTCTAAAGAAATTAAGTGATTTATGATATTAAATCTTGCGATTTATATAGGATTACCTGCTTTGAATAAATAGTACAAATAAAGAAAACTTCAATAAAAAGATATATGGTTATTCAAATAAACTAATTTTTTAACACTAATTCACATTATAATCAATATTTCACACAAAAAGCTTAACAAAAGCATAAATTTTATATTTTATCTCAGTTTTAATGTATTGTTTTATTTTGAGGATAAAATAACTCAATAATTAATTATATTCTAATAATCACCTAATTCAAATCAAATTTTTAATATATCAAATTTACTTCAAAACTTTAATTTTACAAAAAAATCGAAATTATTATCTGATGTCAATAGTGTAAAAGGAATTGAGCCAATGTCAGGCAAAAAGTTCTCGCAAGATCAAGCCGATATTATAGATCATAAGGTTTATAAACTTTCAGAAGAACAAACTCAACTACTCGATAATATCGAGGCTCAGGTATGGTATATTATTAAACCCGACCTATGTGGTTTTGTAAATAAGGCTAGAGCAGAATTTTTTGGAAAAAAGAAAACTTATTTTCAGGCTAGGTTGCTTTACGATTATCTCAGTAAGGAGGAAGCTGATTTCGCTATAGCAGAAAATACTAAAGTATTCCAAACGAGACAAAAAATATTTACTGAAAGCCATCAGAAAAATAAAAATGGAGAAGTCAGATTATTGTCCATAGTAAAAATGCCAAAACTCGATTCCGAAGGTAATGTTGAATATATTATTTGTTTAGGGCAAGATATTACAAATCATAAAATTAGTTCTATATCAAATATAAAAGAACTCGATAGTCAAGCAAGGATTATATTAGATTCGATGCAAGATGAAATTTTATTAATTGATCTCGAAGGAAATATTATCGAAACAAATCAAAAAGTAATATTGCTCTCAGGGAAAGATAGAAGTCAAATAATAGGAACAAATATCGAAACGATATTACCCTCTAAAGTTATTGACATAATAAATTTACAAATAAAAGAAATAATTCACAATAAAAAGTCAATAGTCTTTGATCTAGAAAGAGGCGGTATGGATTTTGAAGTTAATATACATCCTGTTATAAATAATTATCATAAAGTCGATCAATTAGTTATAATTTTTCAAGATATTTCAATTAGAAAACTTAGCGAGAAACTCTTGACAGAATCAAAAAAAAAGAAATCTAATGCCCTCGAACAAGCTAACTTTTATAAGGATTTATTCGTCCACGATATATTTAATATTTTTAATGTGATTAACATGGGAGCAGAACTATTAAAATCAAAAGATTCCTCCTTAGACGAAACGGTTGATCTGATAAAAAAAGCAATTACACGAGGGTCCAAACTAATTGATAATATTCAGAAATTATCACAATTAGATCAAGAAATGATTTCGAGCATTAAAATCGAAGTAAAAAGCGTCCTTCAAGATGTTTGTAGATTTATATCAACTAGTTTTCGAGATAAATCGATTAAGATTAACATAATAGCTCCCGAACAAAAATACCTTGTTAAAGCAAATAACTTGTTATACGATGTATTTGAAAACCTATTGATTAACGCCATTAAATACAATATTAACGAAGAAATTAACATTTCAATAGATATATCAAGATTTAACGAAGCAGATAAAAAATTTGTTAAATTAGAATTCATGGATAACGGATTTGGAATCTCTGACGAGAAAAAAAAGAATATTTTTCTTAAAATAAATAGCAGAAGAAATACAACTGGAATGGGTATCGGTTTATCATTAGTAAAAAAAATAATTGACAATTATATGGGAAAAATTTGGGTTGAAGATCGAATATATGGAGACCCTTCAAAGGGGTGTAATTTTATTTTGTTAATTCCAGAATATTCTTAAATTAAAATTTTTATAATATTATACAATAATATATAAATTAGAAAATTGAATGATCTTGAACGCTGAAGAGACAAGCCCTGAAATAGGTTGTTATTTGAAAATTCTTGAAGGGTTTTCAAAAAATAAACATACCGCACAAGATTTACCTCGTCTTAAAAGCAAAGCAATCCTAAAACTTATTAGATCTTCAGAATGTAAAAACGACAAGAATTTCGTCAAAAACGCCTTATTGATTGTTCTTTCGTTATACGATAAAAAACCGATGGATATATACAATTCAAGAGGGAAAATATTAAAGGATTGTACTCAAGAACAAAAACAAAAAATACTTTTAAAACTTCAAAAAGAATTTCCATAAAATAAGGATAATATTCACATAACACATATTTTTTTTTAAGAAAACATCTCCTTTTTCCATGTTAATCGATTTAAAATTTTTAACTTTATTTAATTTACTCAAGTGTTTTAATCTTGACCATTGAAAAAGCCCGACCAGAATCAACTGTAATTGAAAATAATATTTCTTTCTCTCAAAATGATGCGTATATTGAAAATATCTCGAACGCTTTAGTCTCGTTTTTAAGTCTTTCAAAACAAGTCCGTAGATCCAATCTCTGCTCTTCAAGCTTAGATTTAGGAGTATCACAAAAAATAAAACCTCAAATAGAAATTTCTGTAGAAGAGGAAAAACAATCTGAAACTTGGAAAGAAGGAGAAAACAAGATTGAGATTCGATTAAAAACTCTGAGGGATTATATTATAGATACTGCCCCAGATAATTGGACTCTTGCTCTCAAACAAGAAGAGCTTAAAAGCTGGATAAGTCTTCTAAAAAAAGATTTAAACCTTGAATTAGACTTCGATATTGAAATCGTTTATGATCAAGAAAAAACATCAGCATATCTCAACATAAATAATTCGAAAATAAAACTTTATGAATTCAGAGATTGGGTTTCATTACTTAACGATTATCGAAAAGATTTAACATGGGAAGAAATTGAAAACCAGAAACTAGTTAAAATTAAGGGTTTAGACGATATTAAATATGTTGAGGCACTTTTAATCAACACGATTAAAAAAAATCCAAAATCTCAATTATACGAATTCTTATGGTTAGCTTATAAGACATCAGAAGAATTTATAATGTTTCGAAACAAGGAAAATGATAAGAATCACGCTTTTCTTAAACAAGGAGATTTTTATACTTCAATATCATTTTAATTGTTTGGATCAAAAAGGAAACAATTTGCTTTTTCACACTTGTCGTTTTTATCAGAAAAAACGCATTTTTTTGGACAAAAATTCAAGTTTATATTAAATTTCTCCTTTAAAAACTCTAAAGTCTCCATTATTGAGATTCTTACAGATCTTTTACAACAATGCTCCAAATTATCAGCTATTTTTGAAAGGGACCTCGAAGTAATGGTATTTGCAAGCGATCTCGGTATATTTTTTGCAGGAGTTGCACCAGTGAATATGCTAATGGCAATTCCTGATCCCATTCCTGCGCCACAAGATCCGTAAAATCCACACCATCCTCCAGGAATTTTTGAAGCTCTTCTAATCGCTTCAATCAGGTCGTCATTGGAGATATCAGAACCGTCTGGTTTTTTAATAGAATTGTTTTTTAAAGATGTCAAGATGGCTAAAGGTACGAGGACGTGGTGTTCGGGACCATAAACTTTAAACTTATCGTGCTTCATAATCTCGTCTGCGATTTCAAATGGATCCTTTAAATCTGTAGTAGAGCAAAACGATTGAATGAACGATATTGGATCTTTTGAATGACATCTGTCGCAAATATAATGCCCTGACGGGCACCAAGTATCCGTAGAAAACTCTTCCCCACAATAATAACATTCTATATTTTGAACATAACCTATCTTCGTTGAATATACGAGTTCATTACCACAAACTTCACACTTATCTTTTTTATCCATTCTATCTAACCATCTTCGCTTTATATATCTATAAATTTTCTTTTTCTTTTAGTAAAATGAGCTAATTGATTGAAACCTATTTTTTTGATTATTTGGATCATTTTTTCAAATTCCCAACCAACTTCTTCAGGTGCGTGAGCATCGGAACCCAATAATATTGGAATATCGAGATCGTGCATTAGTTCAAGGATTTCGGTACTTGGATATTGTTCTTTTATGGCTTTCCGAAAGCCTGATGTGTTTATTTCCATAGTTAAATCATTTTTTTTTATGAGTTCTAATGTTTTGGATACCTGTTCTATAAACTCGGCTTTCTTTGAGGGTAACTTGTTAAATTTTTTTGGAAGGTCAAAATGGGACACTATATCAAAATTAAATTTTTTTATTGATATCATTTTTCTTATATGTTGATAAAATTGAGCGTAGATGTCGTCTATGTCTATTTTGTCAAATCTTTCAATGAAACGTTCGTCGTCCATCGGCCATAATCCGTCTTTTAAAATAAGAATATGAACCGATCCATGAAGATAATCTAATTCTGAAAGGAGCGGGTTTAAATGACTATTAAGAACGGCGACTTGGGGTTCAATAAATTCAACTTCAAAACCAATTTTAATATTAAGTGTATCCTTGTATTTTTCTCTCAAATCTTTTGCTGAAGTTAAATATAAATCAAGCTCATCCAATTTCATGGCATATTCTTCGTGAGGTACATTTTCAATCCCGTCATAAAATTCGTATGGAAAGTGATCGTTAAATCCTATAGTATTTAATCCCTTCTTAACGGCTTGTTTTACATAATCTTCGAGAGTTCCAACAGCGTGATGACAGAGTTTGCTATGTGTATGCCAATCTTCTAGTATCATATTCAGTAAATTAAAATATTTGAAAGAAGTTAAAATTTTGGGGTGTTAAGAAATTTATTTTGATAGTTCTTCAATTAGTTTTAGTAATAATGCTTTTATTTTTTCGACGCTTTTAACATTAAGCCGTTCGTCAGGAGAGTGTGCTCCGAGTATGGTTGGACCAAGAGAAATCATTTCTATTTTTGGAAATTGACGTTTTAATATTCCGCATTCCAGACCTGCGTGTATCGTTTTCACGAGTACATCTTGGTTAAATACATCCCTATATGCTTTTTTAGCAATACTAAGTAAGTCAGATTCGTAATTTGGTTCCCATCCAGGATAATCTCCCGATTGGATAATGTTGAATTCTAAGCCAGATTTTTGAAACGAATTTTGTACTTTTTCTTGAATTTCTTTTTTGGTAATTTCGTTCAAACTCCTTTGACTCGTAATTATTTCAATCTTATTATATATAGTTGTTATTATTGCTAAATTTGTAGATGTGTGTACTAAAGCTGCATCATTTGGTACCCAAGATTGAGGTCCATCAGGAATTTCGGCTAATATTTTTACAAGAGGTTTCAAAATAATTTTTGGAAATAAAATTGGATTTTTTACATCTTTGATATTAATCTTTTTAAGGGAGATTTCCAAATTAGGTTCTTTTTCTGATAACTCCGAAGAAATATTCTTGAAAATATTTTCTGTCTTAGTTTGGATTTCATTAATACAATCGTTTTGGAAAAATACAATCGCTTTTGCCTCTCTTGGAATGGCGTTCGATAAATGACCTCCATTGATAGAGACAAGTCTAATATCTTGATCTAAGAGTTGTTCCAATAACCTAATTATCAGTTTTATTGCATTTATTCTTCCCTTATTAATATCTCCCCCCGAATGCCCTCCCTTCAATCCCGATATGAAAATTTCAAAAGGAGCGTGCGAATTTAAAAATCCATCAGTAATAGGTTCTCCTTTAAATTTTAATGACGCTGAAGTATTTATTCCACCTGCACAACCAATAGTATATCTATCATCACTTTCAGAATCTAAATTAATCAAGTAATCCGCATTAATCATTGTGCTATCGATATTAAAGGCTCCAACGAGCCCTGTTTCTTCTTCTACTGTAAATAGAAACGAGATGTCCAAATTATCAAATTTGAGCATGTTCGTGGAAATCAATGCCATTAATTCCAAATTATGTGCAATTCCAGCGCCATTATCCGCACCCAAGGTCGTTCCATTAGCTTTAACCCAATTATTCCCATCTTGTTCAATAACTGTTATCTCAATGGGATCTTTTGCAAAATCGTGAGATGTCTCCTCATTTTTTTCGCATACCATATCAAGATGCGATTGAAATATGATTTTTCTTTTTATACCTTTTAAATCTTGAAGGGGCAATTCCACCAATAAATTACCAACCTTATCTGTTTTACTCGTAAAATTAAATTTTTTTACCTCGTTCTGTATGAAATCTCTAATTCTTTCCTCGTGTCCAGAACAGCGGGGTATTTTACAAATCAGTTCAAAATATTTCCAAAATACTTTGTTCTTTCTAAATATGTTCTCATTTAATGGCAATTAATTTCACTTCTCTATTATTAAATATTGAAAAACTTTGTATTATGATAATTTAAAAAAATTAAGATTCTATCAAAAATTTAAGGGTGATTTGAAGCCATATAACTTCTAATATATCGTTCTACATCCTTAGCGGGTTGGATAATTCCAAAATGACCTTCACATAAAATATCCGCTTGAATATCTAACAACTTTTGCATGGATCTTTGATAATCGTGTAGGTCTGAGCCAAAACCGCTATTAAATGGCCCGTGAATGTCTTGACCAAATAAAACCTTTACCGTATCAACGATCAATAATATTGAAATTGACCCTGGTGTATGTCCAGGTGTGTGGATGCATTCGAAATCGAACAAACCAAATTTAAGAATTTCATTATCCTTTTTAAATTTCATTTTCAATTTCACGGGTTCATAATCAATTCCATACCAGGACGCTGCCGTTCTCGAATTGAATCCTTTCTTTTCAATAAACTCAGCATCGAGGTCATGGGCGTAAAACTTCAAGTTTTCGTTAAATGAAAGCAGATCGTGGCATGCGGCAATATGGTCTATATGACAATGAGTAATGATGCAATGATTAATATCTGAAGGATTGAGTCCTGCTTTATTCAAATTCTTGCTTATCATGTTTGCATTCATTCCCGCATCGATCAAAACTAGCCCATCGTCACTTTCCGTATTAACAAGGAAAACAGAGCATCCGCTATCTCCAACATGATAAATGTTTTTAATTAGTTCCTTCATTACTATATCGAATGATTACTTGTTTAATATTATTTATAAATCTAATTATAAATAAAAATCTGCTATAAAATAAGAATTATAGAAAAAAAATCTGGCAAAAATGGTTTTACGGAGTTGGGAGATCTGAAAAACGATTTTTATGTACCAGTTATATCTGGAACTGCTGATCCACTCCATCGACAGCTTTCCAGTTACTTACTACTCCTACGGTAACTGATCTATCTAATCCATCAGGTAATGGGCTGTTTGGGCAATATGTTTGAAGATCAATTCCAGCAGAACTGATCGTTGGAACGGTATTAAGTTCTAATATAATTGGATCTGTTAAGATGAAATCAGCCACATACATATTATATGCATAACCATGATATGGATTCGTAGGCTCATCCAATATTCCTGTACCTACATAAATCCACTCAATTAATACACCTCTTTCTATTGAAGTATTTGCTTGAATTATTGCAAGAGCGCTGTAGCCATCTGGAATAAATCCACCAAATACTACGGCAGTGATAGCAAAATTATTATCCAAATAATCTTCAGTAATCGTTAATGGTAGTATATCAGGAATATCATAACCAATATGTATATGACCCCATCCTGTATCGATACCTGAATCAACAGCACATTCAGCAAATGGCACTTCGTTATTGTTTAAATCAGATTTAAATTCTAATTTATCATTTTGAGAAATTTTTTCTTTTTCAATCAATATTACACTTGCACAAAAAGGATTGAATTCGCTTTCTGATAATGGATTTCGATCCCCAGCTCCTGAAATAATTACCAAAAAGATAGAAGCAATAGCAGTTACAAATATTAAATTTAATATTATATTTGGTTTTTGCATTGGTTTCTCTAATTGAAACTCTTCAATATGGTATGTTATCACCTTCCAGTCTTTTGACATCCTTGACAATTCTGTCAAAGGCAAGTTGTGATATTATGAATTGTTATTTAAATCTTTTTGTCTAACAATTGGTTCTAATAAATATTGATTAATCGACCTATAATAACGATAACTAAATAAGATTAATATCCATAAAATAATATCTGGATAATGGACTAATTGAATATTATTCTTATCAAATTAATCACTAAACATAAAAGAATTAAAAAAATATGATGTTTAATAATACAAATATCCAATTAATTAAAGAAAAAAATAATCAAGAACATAGAAAGTTAATTGAATACGCTAAATTATTTATGGATATGTACTTGAAACAAAAAGAAAAAAAAAATATTGAATAATTCCAAGCTTTTTTTTACTTCCTTTTTATAATCCTAACTTTTTCTCGATGAGATCTTTTTTAAGATAAATATATTTATATAAAACGATCGATATGAGAGCCGTAAAGCAAGTCGAAAAAAGAACATCCGAGGCGTAATGAACTCCGTATATTACGCGCGTTATCGATATGAAAAATCCCCAACAAAGAATTAGTAAATAAACGCTTATTTTAGAGATTTTTTTCCAGTCCGTGTCTTTTATTAAAAATAAAAGAGGTAAGAAAATGTATGCCATTGCCGTATGACCACTTGGAAAACTCGTATGTTCAATACTAGGTTTATTTGGAAGATACCAAGGAGTAAACGCGGAATCTCCCAGTTCTAAAATGTCAATGAATCGAACCCGACCCCAAATGATTTTAAGTAAGTTAACTAATATTAGTGAGTTGAACAATGCGAGACTTCCGATTACCAACGCAAATACGAAATACGTCCTCCAATCCTTATTTAATGTGCTAAAAGTAAATATTATTGTTGGAAACATAATTATCAACCCGGCTAAAAACATTTTCAAATTATTCAAGATAATTCCAGAAAAGCAAAAAACTAGACCGACAATGATTGCTAAAAATGATCCAATTTTCTGTTTTTTTATGTCTTTCAAATGACCAGTAATTAAGATTGAAACGGCAATTCCGATTAAACCATAACCAGGCAAATCTCCCCAAAATTCGCCAAATTCACCAATAGGGGAATTCCCATCCACTACGATTTTTGATATGCTTAAATCATAAAATCCAAAAATTAATGCAAAGATAACAAATAGGATTAAAATGCTTAATATGAGATAAAATAATAAAGAATGACTTTTTTTTGTAGTTTTCATAATACAATTTAAAGTGATTTATAGATGCAATTTTTCTTAATTTAGTATTTTTTTTTATATAAATCTTTATAAGAAAGTTAAAATAATTTCATATCTGAAAAGGATTATTTTTTTCTAATATTTAATGGATATTGGGATCATGAATTATAGTGAACTGCCGGATCAACTGAACAATATTCTCAACTTTATATTTGAATCAACTGATGACCTTATTGCCATATTGGATCAAGAACTTAATTATCAATGGATTAACGAGGATACATTTTTAGAGGTCTTGGGATATGCTAACGCAGATATAATTGGAACGCACGCACCAGACATGATCCATCCAGACGACAAGAATTATGTATTTAATATGTTTAAAAACATCAACCAAACGGGTACAAAAGAAAGGCAATTACAAGTACGAATTCAACACAAAAATGGTTTATTTAAATGGTTTGATGCAAAAAGCTTGAATTATCTTGATTCTCACGAAAATCATAAAACATTTTTGATTTTAAAAGACATTTCCGATAAAAAAAAGCTTGAAAAGAAATTAAAATCAACAATGGACGAGTTTTTGAATTTATTGCATAATTCT
>JAEOUI010000096.1 GCA_016839425.1 Promethearchaeota archaeon | reverse complement strand
GGTGGTACGATTTCTATTTGCTTTTTTTCAAGGTAAAGGGCATTAGTTGGACATTTAGAAACACATAAACCACATCCTATGCATCTTATTTGGCTAACTAAGCATTTAACATCGTTTAATTGTAGTGCCTCCATTGGACAAGAATCAACATATGATCCACACGCATTACAATCTTCATTATTGATTTTAATAATAAAATTTGAAGCAAAATGTTTAGCAGGATCGACAAGTGTTTTTTGATTTGATAACACTTCGCAGCAGCAACCACAGCAATTACAGATCACGAAAGGTTTCTGAGAATTCGATGGTTGTGGAACTAAACCTTCCCTTTCCATTTTTTCAACGAGCCTCAACGCTTCTTCTTTTGATATATATTGCGCTAATCCTTTTTCGTGATTTTTTTCAGCCCCAAGACCAAAAGTCATGCAAGTCTTCCTCATATTTGTTGTTTTGCATGGATTATCAAGTAGATCGTGCGCTACTCTGCAAATACAATCCATAATTCCGATATTGCCTTTAGAATTTTTTATCAAATCTCTTACCTTATCATAACTAGAAACCCCAAGGTCAGGAGTAATCGCGGTTTCAACTGGGATGGTCCGTAATTGAGGAATACCCGTTAAGTTATACTCTTTTTCCATAAATCCTTCTTTAAAATAATTAAATGTATCTCTAGAAAATTCAGATGTTAATCGTCCAAGCTGATATTCGTACATTCCAACCACAAAAGGAATGTTACCATATAGTTTTACGCCATCTACCTCCACGATTGTAATCGTGCCTTTAATATCCATTTCAGACAGAGTTGTTTCTAATTCTTCGAGACTAATTTCTAAATTATCTTTTATTCTTTCATAGATTTTTAAAGCGGGTTCTGGTAAGAAATTCATGGCACACCCCACTAACGCTTCCTTGGGCGTAAACAACATTTTTAGTAATTTAAGTTCCACACCCGATTCTGTTTTAGGGAAACCAATTGGCATTCTATCTAGATGGGAACTTAACATGTCATATACATTTGATTTAATCATTTTTCTTCACATCCATTAAAGAAACAGACCTAATTTGGTATTATCAATGGTATTTTTAAATGTTTTTCGATAAATTAGAACTATTTTTAGGTGAAAAAAGCATATATAACTTGTAATGACCGAAGATTTGCTTGCTGAACTAAAAGACTTCCTTAACGATGCGAACCTAAACACTTACGAAATAAATACATTTATGATGTTATTAGGAGCATCAAAAAAATTTCCTCCAACCGCAAGGGAGATTTCGTCAGAATCGAGCGTTCCTATTGGAAGAATCTACGAAGTGTTAGAAGAACTTCATGCGAAAGGTTTGGTTGAAATAATCGAATCTAGACCTAAAAAATATCGTTCTTTTCCAGTAAACGAGGCCTTGAATAATTTAATATCGTATCAAGCCCGAGAAAATAAACTTAAGGTAGGCTATTTATACGATCGAGCGAAATTATTTGAGTCTGAATTATTCGAGTCCGATTCACCTGCTTTAAAAACTTCATCCAGATTATTTTGGTCTACAGCATACGATTTTAAATCCATTATGCCTGTATATATTAAAAATATAAATGAAACTAGAGAAGAACTATTGTTTAATGACTATGTAACCAGTACCACCGTTAAGATTCTCCCCCGCGGTAATTTTATTTACGATCCCTTAAGAGAAGCGCTTGATAGGGGCGTAAGCGTGAAAATTCTTTGGAACTTTCAGCTAGATAACCGCCCCATTACTCAGGAAATCATGGATAGAAACTCAGAGACCTTTTTGGAGCTCTCAGGCATTCTTAAAGATCGTTTTCACTTAAGTAATGACCAATCAGGATTCGAAACGAGATATATTCATAAGAGAATACCAACGCTTCACGATATTTTCGACAAAAAAAGAGTTATTTTTAAGATTCAAGATCCTTTAAAACCTTACAGGATTTTTTCAATCATGAATGTCGTGGACCCAATTCTTGCAGAAAAGTTACGCAATAATTTCTTAGCTGTATGGAATCTGGAAGCTTTGAAATAACAAAAATACTAGTTTTATTTTATTTGGAAGATTTCACTTAGGATCGGAGTATAAAATGTTCATACATGTTATATTTGTTAAAGATTAATGATCAATTTATTTATATTTGATTTCCAGACCTTTTCGGGTGCTCTTCCGTGTTCACTAGGTTTTAACTTGACAACTTCTATTAATCCTACTTTTTCTAATTCCCTTAAGTGATAATAAAGCGTGGGTTTCTTTAAAGTTTCAATTGGACCTAACTTACATTTTCCTTCACAATTGTCATCTTCGGCATTAATCTGAGGGGGCCCCTCTTTTATTATGGTAAAAAGTTCGTCAGAACTTTTAGGTTCCTTTAGTAATCTAATTATTTGCCATCTTACATCACAATTTAAAGCTCGAAAATAGGGAATTACTTCATCAAGATCTATTTCTTTAGTCATTATACCATTTTATTATTCTTCTAATTAGAAATAAAAAAAAGTAATATTTAAGTATAATTAAATCTTGCATTTAATTAAACCATCGGCTTATGTTAGTGGTCCGCTTAACTAATGAAAGTGGTTAAAATAAAAAAAAAGAAAAAATAAAATGAAAAAAATAGGAAAATATTCAATATATATTCAAGTAGCCTTGGCTCTATTATTGATTGGAGTACTTCATAAATTCGTTCGAGAAATACCCGCAAATATTAAGTATGCGGAAATTTTAAGCTCACAATCGCCAATTGTTCTTGTTGTGATAACATTGATAATTTGGGTGGTGGGTTTAATATTGACTCTCTTAAAATTACGAATAGGGCTCGTAATTGGGTTTATATCTGGATTTGAAAGATTTTTATTGCCAATTTTGTTTCACGGAATCAGTGGCATACCCGCAGATCCTGTTTATTATCCAATATTTTGTTTAACACAAGGAATCCTAACAATGTGGTTCTGCTACCAAGCGTACAAAAATTTTGATTTTGTGAATATAACTCAAGATTAAAATTGATAAAATTCAAGAGAAACTTAAATTAAATCTAAATTCACTTTTTTTCAATTAAATAGAATTTAAAAAAAGAAAAAAAAATAATAATTTCTATTTGAACTATTTATTGATTTGTTGCTGGTACATTGATAAGGCTTGTTTCATTGCATCGTTTAATAGAGGTTCTTGACTTTTATCTATTAAAATTCGGGTTAATTTATTTTTAAAGATTTCCGCAAACTCTAAGCCTGCCTTAGCTCGCTTTTCAGGAGGGAATTTTGCGATATCAAGAAGGTCAATACTGTGCTTCTGTTGCATATCTCTGACACTTAATAACAGAAATCCCTTTATGGCTCTTTCATTTAAAGGGATGTGTTGACTAAAAAATTTTGAATAGGACTCGATAAACCCTTTCTGTTCATTATTTATATGAATACTGCCGAAATAGCGTTCTGCCTTCTGTACTTCATTTTTTTCAAAATTGAGTACCGTCTTAATCACCCATAGGAAATTGCTTTCACATATCTAAATATTCATGATAATGTTTTATTAATAATAAAATAAGTTTTATAAAAATATATTTAAAAAATAAAAAGTAGAATAAATTTAATTTACTCGTCCAATACTTCGATTTCAGAAAAGCGAATTCTCCATTGGCATCCACATTCGCCACAGCGATATTTCTTTCCGTAAAGTCTCGGATAGGCCATAATTATATTCGTCTTGTCAAGCTCTTCGTGAATGAGGAGTTTTCTCTGAGTTCCACATTTTGGACATTTCCGCGAGCCATCTACGAGACCCTGCATTCCTGACTGCTCTGATGGTTCTAAAGGTTCAGAAGTATTGCTTATATCAGAAACAGGTATTTCATCCTCTTCAATAGTTTCAAAGGCCTCCGAAGGGGAGATAGAAGGTTTAAATTCAATTGATATTGGTTCTTCTACTTTTGGTATTTCTAATGAAGATGTTTTTTTTGGAGCGGGATCTACTTTTTCTATATAAACATGTTCTTCTACTATCCTTGCTTTATCTGCGATACTTTTGAGCTTTTGATTTTCTTCCTTAAGAGCTTTAATTTTTTGTTCGTAATTATCTGAAGGTGTACTAGTATTGCTTGAAGATTCTTCTTTAAGACCTTCTCCTGAAACTTCTTGAGCAGACAATACTTGAAGCCGTTCTTTTAAATTTGTTATTTGGTCTACATATTTCTTGCTTTCGGTAGCAAATTTTTCTCCATCTTGAGCCTTTAATTGACCTCTAATTACGGGATTTTGGCTAATTTTTTCAAGCTGTGCTTCTAATTCACTAATCCTTCGAGCGTATTCGACTTTATTTATAAGAAGTTCTTCTTTTTGAGATTCAAATTCCGAATAGAGTTTAGATTTATCCTCTTGTGATTTTTGTTGTATTTTTTCGAGCTGCGACTCCAATTCTTTAACTCTATTCTTGTATTTCTCTTTTTTTTCCGCTAAATCCTCAAATAGTTTTAGGGAATTTTCTTCGTCAGACTTGTATAAAGAGTTTTCTTCGGTAAGTTTAGTAATGATTTGCTGAGCGTTTGAATCGTTGAGCTTGTATTGATTTATTTGATTGGTTAGAACTTCGATTTTTTTTTGATACTGATCGATTCGAGATTTTAGTGCTGATTTTTCTCTCTCGTGCTTGGAACGATCAATGAGGGTGGCGTTCCTATGCTCAAAAGCTTCGATAATTAAATCTTTTTCTTTTAACTCATCCCTCTGATTCTTTACCATCTCTTTTAAAATTTGTAAATCGTCAAGAGAATCAATTTCTCCTTTAGCGTTTTCTGTCTCAGATTGTTCATTGATTTTTATTTCGAGTTCTTCGACTTTTGCAGTTAATTTATGCTTTTCTTGAATGAGTTCCTTGATGTGCTCGTGCAATTCAGAGCGAGTTAATGCGTCGTTTTCCATGTCGTTGATCAATTCGTCTAAATCTCTAACCATTTTAATCAGCCCTAAACGATAGCTTCAAAATATAAAGAAGATGGCATAAAAATCATTTTCAAAATTTAAGTTCTTTAAATATAGATATAACATTACATCTATAATAACTTAAGGGTAAAAACATAAAGCGCGTTTTGAAAGAAAAAGCATTGAAGTTAGATTTAAACGATCATAGAAAGGAAATCTTTAGCCTAATTATTAAAAGGGTGAAATAGAGTTAATAATATAAATAGCTTTACTATAAATGGTTAAATGAGAATTAGTAATTTGTATCATATTCATCATTATATAATTTTTAAGATAAAAAATAAAAATCATTATACCATATTTGTTAACTATTAATTTATTTAAATATAAAAAAGCAATTTAATCAAAAATCTAAGTGATTAAAATGAACAAATTTAAAGAACCAGAAAGAGAGATCGTTATCCTAGACGATGCCGATGTTTTAGTGGTCGGTGGAGGGCCCGCAGGAATAGGTGCTGCGATAGCATCGGGTAGAACGGGCGCAAAAACTATTCTCGTTGATAAATTTGGTAGTTTAGGGGGATTACAAACGCAAGGTAATAACTCTATTTTTTCTTTCATAGATCCTGGGATACACGGAGGGATCATGCAAGAAATTCTCGGTAAACTCAAGGAAGCGGGCGCATTAAAAAATCTAGACGACATTCCCCCTGCTGAAAAAAGTAGGATGAAAATGGCCATTATAGCTGCAGTGGGAAAGGAACGATTACCCAAGCGCTTAGTAGAAACGGATTACGGATATTGGGGACCTTGGGGGATACCCTTTGATGTTGAATATTATAAATATTTAACAGAAACGATGATGGAAGAAGCTGGCGTGAAGATATATTATCATTCTCTTGCAACAAGCGTGATAAGAGAGGAAAACGAGATAAAAGGTGTTATTATTGAAACCACAGAAGGACGCCTCGCAATATCGTGCAAAGTTGTAATAGATTGTACAGGAATAGGTCATATCGCTTGGAAATCAGGAGCGTCTTGCTTCGGAGAAGAAGGATATCCAGCAGGACTGAAAAAGGGGCGTCCTGGAGGGATGTTGAACGCTTTTTACATTGGTGGAGTGAACACCGAAAGGTTTAAAAAATTAAAAGCAGAAAGTCCAAAAGAATGGGGAGAAATGTATGTTGGACGATCGTTAATCAAAAAGGCCAAAGAAGAAGGACCATATCTTTTGGGCGAAGCAGCTATCTTATCAACGGCTTTTGATATTAATAACAGTGGGCGCATTTATGTTATGAATCCCATTCATAAAACTCCCGACGACATGAAAAGCTGGATGGTAGAGGATATAACAGCTTCAGAAATTGATATGAGAAAACAAGCGTGGGCGTTGTTCAAAGTTCTCAAGGAGAATGTTCCAGGCTTCGAGAATTCATATATTGAGCGAACATCCAACTTACCATGCGTTGGTATTGGCCATAAGATCGTGGGAGAATATGTGTTGAACGTGGGAGACATGAGGGAAGGTAAAGCGTTCGAAGACTCCATAGCCATTAGCAACATGCCCCCGGATATATACGAAGCTGTTGGCAGGTTTGGCTATGAGATATTACCACACGACATACCATATCGGTGCTTGGTTTCCAAAGACATAGATAACCTCCTTGCAGCAGGAGCCACTATATCGGCAGGAGCTTTTGCAGGATCGGGGTTGCGTTATTGCACACCTACTATCTGCCAAGGACAAGCAGCTGGTACGGCAGCAGCATTAGCAGTTAAAAATGGCGTTAATCCAAAGAAATTAGATGTGAAACAGCTACAAGACGCCCTCCGAGATCAAAAG
>JAEOUI010000095.1 GCA_016839425.1 Promethearchaeota archaeon | reverse complement strand
CGCTCGATCGGATTTTTTACTAGTATATCTTCTAATTTATTCAACTCCAATTCTCCTAGTCCTAACATGGGACATAAAGTTACGAGCGGTTTACCTTTCATGATTTTTCGATGAAAATCACCGAATGCCACGGGAGAACAATCAGATACAATAAGTAGTTCTTTATTGTTGAAATATGGGGCGTTTGAGTTAACTAAAGTTAATTTAGTTGGCCATTGGCGCAAGGTAGATTGAATCTGATCAGAATATTCGGTTTCCTCATAAGATTTATCGTAAATGATTGGTGCTGATGAAGGACAACTGCATATATGATCGTGATTGATAGATGCGTTCTTAGCTACATTCTGATTTTTAGATAAGTTTTCTAAGTGTTCCTCCACTGCTTCCTCGTCAAACTCTAGTGCATCTCTTTCAATAATTTTTAACGCGCCTTCGGGACATTCGCCAATACAAGCACCCAAACCGTCGCAAAAAACATCACTTATAACTCTTGCTTTCTCATTAACAATGGCAAGAGCTCCCTCAGCGCACGCAATAACGCAATTTCCACAGCCCGTACATTTCTCTTTGTTGATCTTGATTATTTTCCTTTTAACTAATTTATTCTTAACTTCCGTCATGTGATCTTAACTCCTCTATAAACCAATTTTATATTCATATTAACTAAGGGTTCATTAGAATATATTTTTCACTTCGAACATGTTCAAGCCTCTAAACCTATAAAATTTTTGTTTCCTCGGTCGGGGTGGGTGTTTTTATAACCAAAAATCTGAAATTACTGATAGAATCATTGGTAAGTCTATGAGGGATTCGAGCAGGACTGAATATTAAATCATCCTTTTTGATATGCTCCGATTCCTCTCCAATTTCAATCAATCCTTCGCCTTCGAGAACATAAAAGTTAACATCAACGGGTGTTACATGTCTTTTAACTGACTCTCCAGGTTCTAATTTTATATGCACGATTGTGGCGTGTGTGAAATTCATTAATTTTCGTACATCGACCCCATGAGGTGTTTTGGCAATTTCAACATCATTTGTATTTACAATTTTCAAGTAATCAACCTCGAATATTTTCTTTTATTTTGGGAATCTTAATATATTAAGAGATAAAAAAATTTTTGCGAACATGTTCAATATCATAAGAGCTGGAAGGAATGTTAAAAT
This sequence comes from Promethearchaeota archaeon, assembly GCA_016839425.1. Next base: position 2,834 of record JAEOUI010000095.1, on the reverse strand, counting down.
TAAGACACCGGAAGAATTTGTTAAAATCGCATAAAATAACAAGGTTGAAAACATATATAAATACGGAAAATTGCATTTCATACTTTTATCGGATAGATTATATAAAATAAAAAAAAAGATTTTTAAATTCCTAATTTTTTTCTGTTTGTTTCGATGTGTTCTAGCATTGCATCCACTGCTTCTTTTGCGTCTGTTTCCACATGAAGAGTACCTCCCGTAACGTCCTTGCAATCCGTTGTTAGTAATTTAACTAAATCAGGACCTCCCGTGACCGTTGGAATGGGATTTACATAAGTATATAACCCAAACGCAAGAGCAAACACGGCATCAATCGTTGCCTTGTGTTCCATATATTCTGGGGCGGCAGCTACGACAGGAAGGTCCGGGATTGGAACTCCCCCTAATGCGGTTGAAATGGTTGCGATCAAGTCAGCTACTCTCCCTGTATCTGTACACGTCCCGTAGCTTAAGACTGGAGGTATTCCTAATTTTTTACAGAGCTCCTTTAAACCGGGACCTGCCAGTTCCTTGGCTTGAGGAGAGCATAATCCTCCAACTTGCATGGCTCCATTTCCACACCCCATTGAAAGCACTAAAATGTCTCGCTTGATAAGTTCCTTGGCTACGGCAATCGAGTGCACGTCTTGCCCTGAGTCTCTCAGCGTGGTACAAGAAACTAATCCCGCAACTCCCCGGATCATACCGCTTTTTATGGCGTCTAAAAGAGGTTGGATAGTACCGCCAAGGGCATCGAGAATACTTTCTGTGGAAAAGCCTACAACCGCCTCCTTTATAGTCAAACCCGTAATTGATTCGACAGAGGTGCTCCTATCCTTGAAATTTGCGATCCCCATTTCAAGTAATTTTGCTGCCTGCTCTTCCGCCAGTTCAGGAATATAATCTAAACGCTCTTCAACACCTTGGAACGCAACTACTTCAGAGACTGGTATTAACTTGAACTTGTACTTTTCAGCATATATCGGATCGATCGGCATCGAGCAATTCATATCACATACGAAAACATCAACACATCCACTCGCAAGAAGTGCTTCTTGCATTATCCAATTACCAGTGAATCCGTAAAAAATATCATCCATTCTCCATCGTTGAATCATTTCCTGGCCTGTTTCTATGTTAGCAATGATTCTTAATCCCTTGGCTCCAACAGATTTTGCTTTTTCTTGCCATTCGGATTTACGAGCGAGCTGTACCATTGCAAATCCCAAAAAAGGTTCGTGTCCGTTTGGCAAGATGTTCACATAATCGGGATCCAACACGCCTAAATCCACACGCATCTCGTGTGGTCGAGGGATATTAAACAAGATGTCTTGGATAAACTCGTTAACGATTTGACTTTGATACGCCATTGCTATCCCAAGCCTCATTGCCTTCAATGCCAAGCTTGTGTAGTATCCATCCACATTCGTAAGGCAAGAACTAGTAGAGAACATCATTTCTCCATATAATCCTCCAGGAAAGATACCAATTTTTTTCCATAATTCCTGTCGTTCTTTTGGCGCTAATTTTTCTACGATCTTGCTTGGTTCGGTAAAAGGTCGATTAAAATCATTTTTGACGAAATCGTGTAATCTTGAAGCAACCTCAATATCAGAACCCGCTGCATCCAATCCCAATCGAGAAGCAAAAATCTTTAATTTTTCAGGCTCGCTGATCTTAAATGGAGACTTTCCGTCAGTGACTGCTTTAAGCGTTCTTAATGTCGTTTCCGTGTGATAATGATATGTAGAGGCGCCCATCACATTCCTGAGAAGCATCATTCTCATTGCCATTCCATCTGCTGTGATACCGCAAACACCTCGTTTATCGATTGAAGCATCTGCCCTGCAAGGTCCATTCGAGCAGAGATCACATCTTGCTCCTTTTAGACAAAACGGACACCTTTTATCAGGATCTCCACTAAATCCTTGAGCTTCAAATCTGTCCCAAATGTTAGTAATTCCGTCTTTTTTAATCCTATCATAAAGTTTTAACACTGTTTCGTGATAGGAAATTCTATTTTTTTCCATTTTTTTGCACCATTATTATTGTTTTAACAAATTTGTAAGACTGTTTGGTTAATATAATTTTTACTTATAGTTTTTAATAGATCAATTTAACATAACCGATAACCGGATTTAATGATTTTATCGAACATGTTCTCGTGAAATAAAGCTAAGTTGATTTTATTGATGAAAAATAATAAAAAGTTTAATATAAGATGCTCGAAGATATTAACCTATGAAAATCGTTATCGTTGGAAACGGCGTTGCTGGAACCTTTACCGCTCAACATCTAAGAAACATTGACAAGAATGTGGAGATTGAAGTCTATTCGAAAGAAAACTACTCTTATTACACAAGAGTAAAACTTCCCGAGGTCATTTCTGAGAAGATAGCAATTGAAGACTTGATCGTTTTCAAAAAAGACTGGTACGAGAAAAACAATATAAAAGTGCATTTAAATAAGAGCATAACCCAAATAGACCCAAAAAAAAAAGTGTTCTTCGTTGATGAGAGCGATTCTCCCGTTCATTACGATAAATTCGTATTAGCAACGGGAAGCGTGCCAAATATTCCTCCTATTAAAAATGCAATCGACTTGAACGGTAAGGGTGTGTTTACATTAAGGTCTATCAAAGATGCCTTGGAAATTAAAGCATATATCACTGATTTGGATGTAAAAGGCGCCATAATCGTGGGAGGAGGTCTATTAGGATTGGAATTAGCAAAACAAATCAATGATTGCGGATTAGACACAACCGTTGTTGAATTCTTTCCGAGACTTCTTCCAAGACAATTAGATGTTGATTGTGGCGGAATGCTCAGGGAAAAAAT
>JAEOUI010000008.1 GCA_016839425.1 Promethearchaeota archaeon | reverse complement strand
TTCCATTCTCAATCAAAATACCATAACAATTCAGGCGGATTAAATTGTAATAGATGTCGTTATCGTCGCAGTTATTGAATAAGTAAATTCCAACACCATTACTATCCGTATGGGTGTTATTATTATTTACGATTATATTATTGGAACACTCCTTTTCAAGCATTATATTTATGTTATTAAATAATGCCGAGTTATCTTCAATGTGATTATAATCCGAATTATCGAACAAATAAATGCCTCTTTCCGAATTGTAAGAAACATTGTTTCCGACGAGAACATTCCAATCGCATCCTTCTTGTAGAATGATTCCATCTTGTTGAATTGGACCGTTTCCCGAGATTTCAATGCAAGTATTATTGATAATTCTATTTTGATCGCAATCTTTCAAGTATATCCCAGACTCCGAGTTATCATTCGCAGTATTCTTCGTGAGATTGTTGTAATTCGAGCCATACATGGCAATTCCATAGTCTTGGTCGCTGGAAAATGCGTTACTAGCGTTATTACCAAGGAGGACATTATCTTCAGAATCCACAATTGCGATTCCGTGATATAGATTGTCAAAAACGGAGTTTTCCATCAATAAATTTCCTGACGATCCAGAGTTTAACACGATCCCTTGATCTTGAACCATAATTGGAACCGTGTTAAAAGCAGAGTTATTGAATACGATATTATCTTTCGCACCCGATAAAAGCATCCCATACATGGTATTATCTCTTACCACATTATAAGCTATAAAAGTATTATTTGCGTCTACATCCAAGTACATTCCACGGTAACAATCGTAAATTGTGTTATATTCCACAATATTGTCTTGGGACTCTTGAATATATAATCCAGAATTGCTCCCACCAGAAAGTTCGTTATAGCTTATCGTGTTGTTATCAGACCCACCCATAACTTGTATTTTACGATAACTTGCACCGCTTGCAATGTTATCAGTTATCGTGTTATTATCGCAATTGTATTCAATGCGCATGAAATTATTGTTTCCTGTCGCGTTGTTATTTATCACGTTATTAAATTGACAATTGTATTCAAATTCAATGCAAATTGGACTGGCGCCAACAAAGGTGTTATTACTTATTGTGTTTTCCATACACTCACCATTACCGACCCCGGAAAGATAAATTCCATATTCGTTAGAAGAGAATGTGTTATTTTCTATCTTATTTTCATTGCATTTTCCATTAAAAGCGCCCCATAGATAAATTCCGTATTCATTAGAAGCAATCGTATTATTGCGCAAGATATTATTATTGCACGCTTCAGATCTTCCGTTAATATATACGCCATAGCCTCTATTGTCTATTAAAGTCGTGTTTTGAATGGTTATGTTATTGCAATAATGCAAGGATATTGCGTCGGAAGTATCTGAAATCGTTAAATCTTCTACGATGGAATCTTCACAATTAACTAAAATGAATTGACCGGCGTTTAAAAAATTGGTTTTTGTTAATCCTGATTGTCCAACAATGTAATAGACAGGTTTTGTGTTCATCGTGTTGTTTTGAGAAATCACATAATTATTTACAAATCCTTGAATTCCAATCAATGTGATTCCCGTGTATTCCATGACATTATCTAAAACTTTCGCATTATAATCATATTGTAGTGCGATGCCATAAAGTCCATTATTTTTTATCGTATTATTTTGAATCACGATATCCTTGCCATAAGCTTGGCTAACGATACCAGCTTGAGCATTGTTATTTACCGTGTTGTTGGATACCGTGATATTTTCGCACATGTATCGAAGATATATACCATTTCTATTATTTGAACAGTCATTTCCCGTGATAATACCATGACGAGTGTTATACAGATGGATGGCAGCACCCATGCCTCCATTAGCGTTAAAAATCGTGCAATTTCTGATGATAAAAGGATCGGTTAGAGAATTTTGGATGTAAATACCAGAATCTATTGATGTGCCTGTATCAATAGTTACATTTTCAATTATGTAAAATCCATCTTCTTCGATGCACCAATCGTAAGTAGAACATATATAAGCCCAATTGTTATTGATGCTAATAGCATCTAAATAGTACGAGCCTGAATTCTTGATGGTACTAATAGAATTTTCATAATAATTTGTATCAAAAATGATACCCGAAAACAGCGTAATTGTAGTAAAGAATACCATCAAAATTCCTAAATATAACTTTTGTTTAATTTTCATTGTTTTTCTTCCCGTTTTAATCAAATATAGATTATTATCTAATTATCTTTTAATTCATCATATATATCCATCTGGTGTGATTTTGAGACACATCACTTTCAAAATAGTGATTACTTGCCAAATCAAAGCGATATTACAGGATTAGAGTCAATATAGAATTTTATTTAGATAACCGGGATAATATCTGCAACATAGATACTTCATTAATTCTGAAAGCATTCTAAATGGGATTTTATATTAATCTGTGTATTTTAAGGATTCTGATTAGGTCAGTTTTTTTCGATAACTTTGGTATAAATCGTGAAGAAAGGTTTTTTGTTCAAGGAATCCCGTATGTTTCAAGGTTCTAAGAATTCCATAAGTCTATATGTTAGTATTTTTCCGTTTCCACATTCCTGTTGGTTGTTGCCTCTTGATAATCTCTGGAAGGCAACTAGAAATGACTTCAAGCGCTTCCTCTTTAGTTAAATGGAAAATATATGCCCATCTTGCATGAGATCCTAAAATAAGTATTTTTTCTTCATCGATTAGGGTTTTATTTGACCTGTATTTTGGATGAGCAAGGAAAGCAGCTATGGCGCCAACACTGCACCTCAAATGCGTGGTGAGTTTCATTGATAAACTGCTAAATCTCATATAGCCATTCTCAATTTTCTTAAAATTGAATTTGGATTTAATGATATCTATGATTTTGAATTTTTAAACATTCTTTTTTGAATATAATTCCTTAATTAATTGTTTTAGACTTGCCGTTTGTTGACCGAATTAGCACGCAAATAAAATTTAAGTTCCATGAAGGGAAATTAAAAATAACCTTCCCAAAAATATCTAAAACATTTATCATTATTCCCAATAAATATTAAGTTCATTCCCAATAATTTCCAAAAAATACACTTGATAATAATATCTAATTATGAGCTCTAGTTTAAAGGATCAACCATATCCTTTCGTGAAATGGGCAGGTGGAAAACGCCAATTACTTCTCCAAATGGAACCCTATTTTCCAAAAAAGTATAATACCTATATAGAGCCTTTCGTTGGAGGAGGGGCAGTATTTTTTCATCTAAAACCCAAAAAAGCAGTATTAATAGATAACAACAAGGAACTAATTAATTGTTATAAAATCATCAAGCAAGATGTTAATGGGTTAATACAATCTCTCAAGAAACACAAGAACGAAAAAAATTATTTCTATAAGATCCGTGCGATCGATCGAAATCCAGAAGATTTTTCTAAATGGAGCGATATTGAAAAAGCGTCAAGAACAATATACATGAATAAGTGTTGCTACAACGGGCTTTATAGAGTAAATAGCAAGGGTCAATTTAACGCTCCCTTCGGCAAGTACAAGAACCCAACCTTTTGCAACGAACCTAACCTAAAGGCTGTACACCAACAACTTACAACCGCAGAAATCCTAAATGCTTCATTTGAAGAGTGCTTGAACCACGCAAAAAAGAACGATTTTGTTTATTTCGATCCCCCATATCATCCTTTAACGCAAACAGCAAACTTTACTAGCTATACAAAAGATAATTTTGGCGAGAAATCTCAAAAAAGATTGGCAGAAGTGTTCAAAACATTAGACGCACGCGGATGCAAGCTGTTGCTTAGCAACTCATATAGCAATTTCGTGTTAAATTTATACGAAGATTTCAAGATCGTTGAACTAAAAGCAAAGCGCGCCATAAACAGCGTTGCTAGCAAAAGAGGAGAGATTAAGGAAGTTCTCGTGCTAAATATAAAGGAGGGGATAGAATGGTAAAAGATAAGGAATCAAATTTCGTTGCACACTTGTTAAAATGGTTCGAACAAAATAAGAGAGATTTTCCATGGAGAAATCAAGATTTAACGCCATTTAATATTCTCATCGCAGAAATTATGCTTCAAAAAACGGGCGCAAATCAGGTAGAGCCCCTTTTTTCCATTTTCATCAAGAAATATCCTACCATGCAAGATGTTGCGAATTTGGCCGAAGAAGAACTAGGGGAAATACTTAAACCTTTAGGTTTGCATAAAAGAAGGGCTCGCGACATTAAAAAAACCGTAGATAGCTTGATAAATAACGGAGGAAAAGTCCCTCAAGACATTAAGGAGCTTAAGAAATTACCTGGAGTTGGCGAATACATCGCAAACGCTGTGTCTTGTTTCGCTTTCAAGCAACGCATTCCTATAGTCGACGCCAATGTAGGGCGTGTAGTAAAACGCGTTTTTTCTTTTCCTGTAAAAAGTGCTCCTTCAAGAGACAAAGCCCTCTTAGAGAAAATGAAAGAAATAATTCCCAAAGAAAATTATAGGGATTTTAACTTGGCATTATTAGATTTTGCTGCCTTGGTTTGCTTGCCAAGAACCCCCTCTTGCGAAGAATGTCCACTAAAAGACAACTGTGAATTTACTTCAAGACAATAGAATATAATTTTATGACTTTGATTTTTATCAAGTAATCTCATCCATTGATTAAATTAGGTATTATTATCCAAAAATCTTAGTTAATAAAAACTTAATATGTCAAAAATAAATAACACCTCGATTTTATTTAGGTAAGAGAATGGATATAAAAGATGAATGTATAAAAATTAAATCGACATCGGATCAAAAGCTTAGAAATCATAAAGACGAGGGATTACCTACTGTTATTGATTTATTTTCAGGATGTGGAGGATTTAGTCAAGGTTTTCTTAAAGCGGGGTATGATATAATTGCATCAAGCGAGATCTGGGAACCCGCCATTCAATCGTATAGATATAATCATCCAAAAACACCCGTTATTAGTGGAGATATAACGCTTCCAGAAGTAAAAGAACAATTATACGAGCTTGTAAGAAACAAACGGATTAATGTCATTATTGGGGGGCCTCCATGTCAAGGATATTCCATTGCGGGCAATCGAAACCCCGACGACCCGAGAGGACAATTATATTTGGATTTCGTAGAGATAGTAAAACATATCCAGCCTGATTTTTTCGTAATGGAGAATGTGAAAGGTCTATTACACATGAAACATGTTTCTCCTAATTTAAGTAACAGAGAATTGTCCAGCTTTCAGGACAATTGTGCAAAATTACAGAGGTATAAGGATCTCAAGAGATATGGTGCTCAAAGAATTCTTGACGAGGAAGAGTGTAATGAATATAACGATTTAAAGAAGATCCACAGAAACCTTAAAGAAGATATTGACACAAAAATGATTCCTCTCATTGATAAAATTATATCCCAATTCCAATCCATCAATTATAAAGTCACATGGAAAGTGCTTAATGCAGCAAATTACGGAGTCCCTCAAACGCGCGAGAGGATAATCTTTATCGGTACCAAGCATGAAAATATTGATTTATCGTTTCCAGAACCAACCCATCAAAAAAATAAGATTACTCTTAACGGAATGCAAAAAACTTGGAAAAAAGCTGGCGAAACTTTAAAAAAATACGAATCATGGAAGGAAGATCCGTTATTAAATCACGATTTTACCAAGCACTCCGAAAAATTCCTGAAAAAACTCAGTACAACCCCTATTGGAGAAAATGTTTACAAAAATTATAGCGATGCGTGGTGGAGGTTAGACCCAAATAAACCCGCAAAGACCGTGAAGGAGAACCATGGAGGTGTTTTTGTACATTATAAATATGATAGGGTTTTAACGCCTAGGGAATTAGCCGCGTTGCAATCTTTTGTTGATGATTTTTCATTTAAAGGAACTAAAAGCTCCGTGCTAAAGCAAATAGGAAATGCTGTACCACCACTCCTATCGATGGCGATTGCGAAACACTTAAAGCGTTTTATAGAGAAATAAATTCAAATTCATATTAATCAAAAATTTTTTGTTAGAATTTCGTTTTTTAAATAAATATTTTTATACTCCCGTGTCTAAATAGGATTAATTAATTTATTTTAAATAATATTTACAATGCAACCAAAAAATAAGAAATTCTTAATTATTTACACGGTCATTGTGTCGTTAACCGCCATTAATATGGCCATAGTATCTATTAGTTCTTATCCACAAATGAAATACATTCCATTCAACAACTTTTTCTTAGAATGGATGTATAATCTCGTGTTTTTAAGCATGATCGCGGTAATACTCGGATTTAGCATGGGATATATTCTTTCGCCATTGTTATTATTTGCACACAAGAAAATAATTGGTAGAAAATACGACTTTGGCTTGTTAAATATTCAGGACACTACCAATACGAAAAGAAAATTTCTAAGAGGAATTTATCCCGTTCTCATGGCGATGAACCTATCAGTTTCAATCAGTGAAAATTTGGATATCCGCTCAATCATGGTAGTTACAACTCCAGTAGAGGGTGTAAGTGCTGGAATTAACACATTCTTGTACTTCATACCATTAATATTGATATTAAGCGTGGCAATATTTACAGCTGTTTGGTTCTTAGACGAAACAAAGATTATATATACAAATTTAAACCCTGAAGGAATGGATGGTAGAATAGAAGTTAAAAGCGTTTCAGGATATTTTGGGAGTATCTTGAAAGGTTATACGGGATTGACTACGATCATCGTCCTCGGTCGGCTCATAATAGAATTCGCTATATATTCATACACTACTGGACATTACGGGAATTTTTTTTTTATTGTAATGTACCCGATATTACCCTTTGCTTTCTGTTTTTTAATATCTCCGATTTTTGTTTTATTAGATAAATATAGAAATAAAAGAACAAAATATTTGTTAAAACGAGCCAATAAACTTGGGATAACAAAACAACTCAATGTAAAAATTGAATAAAACTTTCTTTTTTTATTATATCTAATTAATTTAGTGAATTCAAAAATACTAAAATTATCAGGTTAAAGAATAAAAAATTCGAGAGACGAGGTTTTAGTAAATTTTTTTGGTGATCATTTATTATTTAAAGTAGAATGAGTGAAAAAATCGAAGAGCGCATTAGGGAACTCGAGGAACGCCTAGCGAGCACGATCCCGAACAAGCACACCATGAAAAGCATCAATTTCATAAAAGCACAGCTCGCAAAATTGCGCGAAGAGCTTATCGCCCACGCCAGCTCGAAAAAAGGAGGGGGGAGGGGATTTGGAATTCGTAAAACTGGCGACGCTCAGGTTGCGTTCATTGGATTCCCCTCGGTAGGTAAGTCTTCGTTATTAAACTTATTGACAGAGGGAAGTACGAATTCAAAAGTTGCTGCTTACGATTTTACAACGCTTACTGCCATTCCAGGTATGATGGACATCGAAGACGCTAGGATTCAGCTCATCGATCTACCGGGCATCATCTTAGGTGCAGCCGCGGGAAAAGGCAGGGGAAAGGAAGTTTTAGCTGCGGCTCGTTCTGCAGAATTAATCCTCGTGGTTGTCTGTTTTCGAGAAGACGGAACGCTTAATCTTGAAGACTTGGAAAAAATTCGAATCGAGCTTCACAACGCTGGACTACGACTTAACCAAAAACCAGCACAAATTTCAATGAAACTACGGGAAAAGGGCGGAATACATTTCACATTCAAGGGCAAGCAAGTCATGACGAAAGACGAAGTAAAGTTCTTGATGAACGATTTAGGCGTTCGAAACGCGGGAGTATATTTTGGAGAGCCAAACATCACGCCGGACCAACTAATTGATTTTGTCATGGGCAATCGGATTTACACCAACGAATTCGTTGTTATAAACAAGTCCGACCTTGCTCGAGAACCAATATCTCAAACAAAGGTTTCAAAAGCCATAGGACACGACCGATGGGTCGCAATTTCTGCAAAAAATCAAGAAAATATCGATTCTCTGCGTCATAGAATCTTCCAAGAATTAAATCTCATCCGAGTCTATTTGAAACCACCCAAGCAAGAGGCTGATATGGATGAGCCAATCATCCTCCATCAAGGTGATGACCTGGAAACATTATGTAAGAAGATACACAAGCGATTTATAGAAGAATATAAATACTCTCTAATCTGGGGGAAATCTGCCAAACACCCTGGACAGAAAATAGCAAATCTGAATCACGTGATCGAAGATGGAGACGTAATTTCTATATATTTGAAGCGTTAAATTTAAGAAATACGGTATATTTAATCCTTTCTAAATTGTTACTGATAAATTATTTTGATACCGATTTGATTACCTATATAGATAATTTAATAAATACCTATTTTGATTTATTGTACAAATGCTTGGACAAGAAAAACAGACGCAATCGCCAACGGTTGTTTTTGTATCGTTCGAAAATCAATACGCCCCTTGGGGGGGTCTTGCTGCAGTCATGAAGATGCTTCCCCCCGTAATGTCAAAATTTGGAAAGACAATTCTCATTTCTCCTTTGTTTTCTAACATTGCTAAGA
>JAEOUI010000007.1 GCA_016839425.1 Promethearchaeota archaeon | reverse complement strand
TTCTTTCTCATTTTTTAAATTTTACAAGTATTAATTCTGAGAGTAATGATATACTGTATCAAGATATTAAAAATTCAGCAATATCTTCTGGTTTTGGCAATAATTATTCAATAATCTTGCATCAATCGTACAATAACGCGAGTTATGACCTTTTTCTTTCGAATTTAACCCAGCAAAACATATTTGAAATACCTTGCCCGGCAACATTCAATATTAGTAAGTTCGAGGTGCATGTTGATAATATCCTTGCAAAAAATAGATCCATTATAGTTGAGGACGATGTTGCTAGCGGTCAGGGATGGGAGAACGCTCAACAAGTATATGCGTCCTTTAAAGCAAGAGGAACGGGATATATTGAGAATTTCTCGTTCTACATGGCACATTCAGGTGGGGGGACACCTCCTTCTAATCTTGTAGATGTCTATGTCTTGCGAGCTGAGCTAGATGGAAGTGAGATACGACCGGATGAATCTACTGCTGAATTATTATACAACGGTCTAAACATCTCAACATCAAATTGGTATAGTGGAAATACTCATTTTTATTACAATTCTTCTCAAACGGTCAACGAGACCTATTTTATCTACACGGTTTATACTGGCTTTGGAGTGTGTAATTGGCGATATCTGTTTGATTCAGATGGACAGGATTATCTAGATGAATCTATAGTATTAGATAATGGAGAAAATCTGATCACTCATTTAGCAGATACAATAGAAGATACCATAGATCTCTGTCTTAAAATTGGCGTTTCTCCTTTGAATAACACGCCACTTCCCTCGCAAGTTAACCTGACAATAAACGGAACTTGTGTAAACGATGAAGGTATTTGGAATGGCGAATCAATATCGTTTCCAGAGGGTAATGACTTGAGTCTTCAAGTCATATCAGAATGGTGGGATCTTTCCGTGAATATCGACTCTATTTTAGTAAACTATACCAAGAGGATTCACTCTACTACAACATTTCTCACGGATTCTAATGCAATTTATTGGAATTTGGAACCAAACGAAACAATAGATTGGTTTGATTCTAGAATTAATGGATATAACACCATGAATTTTACGGTTCCTATTGGTTGGAATAATATAGAAGTTTTCCACGAAGATATTTTTCAATCTTGCGTTATTACTTCTTATTCTAATCAAGCAATAGTAACGGTATCAGGAGCGAACGGTTTTTGGCATTTAAACGCAAGTTCTTCTAATCTGCTTCAAGAAATTAGAACGATTTATAATGCCGTTAATTTAGATACCTTTAATATTACAAATTCTATCGAGTTTATTGCAAATTTTTCGTCATATGTTAACGACAATACCGTGAAAATTGAAGTTTTTTCTCCTGAAGGACGATTAAACTACACTTATTCTACCGTTCCTAATTCTGACCAGGTTTCGCTTGGCACATGGATTATCTCTAGCACTGCTGAACTTTATGGCGTTTATAATGTTAGAGTATCGTGGAATAACGGTACTGATGCGGGCTATCTTGAAAAAAATATAACAATAATGGCAAATACTAACCTTGCGTTATTATCTCCAATAAATAATATTAGTTTTTTTAAGGATTCACCGGCATTGAATATTATATTATATCTCGAAGATAGTTACTCGTTTATGGGTATAAATTCCACAACAAGTTTTTACATAAATGATTCAATAAGTTATGCTTTATTAAACAATGCGACGGGATATTATTATTTCGAAATCTCTCCGTCCGATTTCAATTATGGACAAAACGAAATAATTATAAACATTACAAAGCCATTTTTTCACATTGATGTGTTGGTTTTTAGGTTTTTTATTGTAAATAGAACATCGTGTAGCGTATCTCAAAGTAATTTTAATGTCATTCCTGGAACGGATATATTCACAACACTTAATTATACTGATATTGAATCGTCCTCGTCTATCTCAGGAGCAAATATTTCTTATGCTTCTAACGAATTCTCATTATTCTATATAGATAATCTTAATGGGACTTATTCATTAACGATCAATACGGATAACGCAACGGTAAGGGAAACCCCTTATATCTTGACGCTATTCGTTGAAAAATACGCAATGGAACCGCAAGAAATAAATCTCTCGATTAAAATAACTGTAATAAATACAACCATTACTTTAATCAACTATTCTCAAATCGTGAAACTTTCTGATAACAACCAAACAATACGATTTTATTTTAATACTACTGAAACAAATCTCCATGTACCGGACTTAGAATCTTCGGATATTACGGTTTTCAACGAAATGGACGATTCTATATGGAATAGAGGGGACTATAATTGGAAAATATATTCAAGCTTGGATCAATATGTATTAAACATAAGCCTTAATGGATTAAACGCAGGAACATACCAACTTAGAATTCAAGCCTCAAAGCTTCCTCAATATAATTATGACTTTTTCACTTGTAGTTTTGAAATTATTGGAAATAGGTCTTTTATTAAAACTTCCTCTATAAGAATAGGAATAGAAGAAATAAATAAGACTAACGATTATTACTCGTTTGGCTTGGGCAACGATATAATCCTGGAATTCACGCTCTTGGATTTGGATAACTTGAATAAATCAATAAGCGATATTGCAGGCATGGCTACAATAAGTATTAACGATGGATCAACGCCTATAGAATCAACAATGATTTACAACGATATTACTCAAAAATTCACGGTTACAATCGCAACATCCCAATTAAAATCGTCTGGAAATCATACGCTAACGATTGAAGTCAATCTTTTAAATTACGAAATATCTAGTCTAGTATTAAAGATAGAACTCATAAAACCTGAATCCGTTATTAATGGCATCGCTTTTGAGGATGTTCTATTTGTCTCCATTATTTTACTGTTAATCATGGTCGTAGCTATATCTCTCTATACCGTCCGAACAAAAGTAATTATACCAAGAAAGAAAAAAACAAAGGAAAATTTAGGCAAGATGAGCACGCTTCTTTCTGATGCACTTAGCATTGATCACATATTAATCATCCTGAGATCAGGACTTTGTATTACCTCGAAGTCCTTTATAGATAGGAAAATAGAGGAAAACATGATAAGTGGCTTATTAACTGCAGTTTCGTCGTTTGGAAGAGAAATGGAATCACAGGAATCGCTAAACGAGATTAAATATGGAGATAAGCAAATCCTTCTATCTGACGGGGAACATGTCAGAGTAGCCTTGGTGCTTAACAAAGAAGCTTCAATTAATGTTAGAAAAAACCTATACGATTTTATTATCTTATTCGAAAATAAATATCGCAATAGACTTGTTAATTGGAATGGCGACATGAATATTTTTAAAGATTCGTTCGAATTAATAAACGAGACATTCAATATTTCAATCGTTTTTCCTCATAGAATTTCAAAGAGTAAAAATTTAGCGAAATTAAAAAAATCTCATGCAAAAGAAATTCTCAATATCGCCAATAGAATTTCTAAAAAGAAAGGGATAACGGAAACATATGTCTTTGTTGGCTCGCTATTAGATCAGGCTCAAACTACATTAAATATTGATAAAAATGTAATAATCATGGCAATACAAGAACTTAGGGAAAAGATGTATCTAATTCCCGTGCCAATCTCCTTTAGCAACTCGGAACTTGGCGAAAAGGACAGTTTTAGAATCAAACAAAAGCTTTTAGAGACTCACGATCCTCAAACCGTTGAAGATATCATGACAAATGCAAGCACCATTATTGATCCAGTTGAAAGAGAAGCATTTCTCTTGAGTTACGAAGGAGAAGAACTAATCTTCAAGAAAAAAGTGCGAAAACAAAAATCAGTAAATAGCACCATCAAAAGTTTGAGAAAGCGAACAAAAAAACTCGTCAAGAAAAAGTTTTTTGATTTAGCGTTAGAAAACATCGAGAAATTGCGAACTATTGCAAATAAAACCTGCAATCCCGAATTATATTTCGAAATTAACGAGGAAAATTCGAGAGTTCAGAAGTTAAAGAATCTTGAGTCTCTTTCAAAGTTAAAAACTAAAGGCGAAAGAATGTTTGAACAGGGAAATTACATGAGTGCCATGAAAGAACTCGAACAAGCTTTAGATATTTCAACTAAGTTATTTAAAGAAGGAGATAATAAGCTTGAAAAAAGTATCAAAATACTCAATAAAAACATATCTAAATGCAAGCAAAAAGGAGGTAATTAAGTTGATTGAAATTATTAGTGCTGAAGAAAAACGATATTGGAAAAATCATTGTTCGGATATTGATCTCGTTTTAATATGCGAGAAATTAAAACCAGATGATTCGATTAGTTTTGAAAATCAACAAAAAATATTACATATTTCAAAAATAATCGGAAGACGATTCGTTAGAAATGAAATGAGCGATTTGAAAGAGCTAGCAATTCGCATGAATATTGGTCGCTCAAAGTCTTCTGTAAAAGCAGGTATTAGAAAGCAAGCCGTCTTCACGCTTAACGACGACGATTACAAGTATCAACATTGCTCCCAATGTGGAATTAAATTGATAAATCATGGCCTTCAATTTCGCTATAAGTATTTATTTAAGAAGAATAACCTTCATTATGTCAAGTGCATGAACTGTCAAACCTATTTAAAAACGCTCTGGAATATCGACGACGACGGTTTTGAAACTACCTTTAGCCTTAATTTAGAAACTGCGCGAGCTTTGGTAAATAGAATCATCTTTTTATCAAACAACATGGAGAACTATTTAGAATCGTCAAGCACGCCTGAGACAACAGACTTTTCAGAGATTCTTGAAATAGTTAATACGGCTATAAACCTTTGGTTTGACAATAGTACTACAGAATACGAAAAGATGATGGAATTGTATTATAAGCTTTATAAGAGCCAAAATCGTGAATTACTCGAAGAAATTCTCGATAATATTGAATCTTATATTGGTAACGGACTTGTTGTTAAAACCGATAGGAAATGCGATTTGCCCGACGAACTTAAACCGAATCAGTTTAAAATATTAGTTCAATGCCCAACTTGTAGCAAGAGGGGAAATTTGGTACTCGATAAGAATACTCTACAGAGCAAGGGCAATCATCTTGTAAATGTGGTTGTTCGAGCCAACTTGATATGCGAACATGTTTTTTCAGTCACGGTTGATATTTCTAATCATCAAGTAAGAAACACTCAAAAGTCCGTAATTGCATGAAATTAAATAAAAAAAAACTTTTTCTTTAACTCTTCTAGTAGATCGTTAGCTCTTTTTTCAGAATGAATAGAGCGAGGATATAAATCAATATTTCCTTATTTTTCTTGATCCAATCTGCATGTTTAATTCCCTGCTCGAATGCGAAAGGATGTTTTCGTACCACATGCTTTCCTTGATGAAGAGTCCTTCATCCGTGATTTTAGAGCAGGATTTAGGAATCCATGTCCTAAAGACGCAAATTGCCTTTTCCGTTTCTTTTTCTACAACAGGTTTTGAAGTTATTAGTTTCATCATTTCATCACTCCTTTTTTAAATCTTCAAGCAAATTATTAATGTTCATTATTTCAGCAATAATAATATAAGATCCAGGACACTCTTCTTTTAAAACCTTTTCTAATCGAGCCTTTTCCCTTAATTATTTTTTAGAAGAATTTTTAGGACTATGAAAAAATTGTTTCCGTTCCAGGAAGTTGAACTTGTACTGCCTAAGCTCGTAGCACAAATTTGCCATCATCCCAATCATTAAAAAAAAAATAAAGAAAATTTTATTTGAATAGTTTTTTTAACGCTTTTGCGTAATTTTCAAGCTTTTCAGAAAAGTCACTAGGATTATTGCTTTCTGAGAAAACCTCGTCAAGCTCTTCTTTTATTCTCTTACATCCAAGCTTATTCTTTGTCCAGATTTCTTGAACTGATTTTAAGGGTAATATAAGGGAAGAAATGAACTCGTCAACGCAAAAGTGGGTGTGTTCTTTCTCGTCTTTATAATAGTTTTTAACTTCTTCCTTGCATTTATTGCAATAATCTACATTCCAAGAACTTATATATGTCAAGTCGTCATGGAGAAATCTTTGCTTGCATACATCGCAAGTCTCGGACAAGTCCCCATGACATGTTTCGCAATAAGCATCTTTACCGATATAATACTTTTTTGCAACAAATATTTTATCGCAACCCTTACACCTGAATGCTTCGTTTATTTTAGTCTTGTTTTGCGTTTTCATCACCTATAAATTATTCTTCGTAGACTTCTTCACTTATAACATATACCGTCATAAGCTCGTCCTTAGAAAGCTTTTTATTCCAACCAAATTCGTTCATGAACAAGTCCAACGCTAATTCTTCGTCATTTTCGTCAAGTTGAGTTTCGTCAAGAAGCTCGTCGTCATTTTTATATAGATAAAAATTATAGACAGTTTTCGTGTTGATCACCAAGTATGGTTTCTAACTATCTTTGTTGTTCCATCCGGCATTGCGTATTCGGTTAAATTATCAATATCGCATTCTTCTTCAGGATCGTTACATTCTTCTGACCAAAACCTAATTGGAATGGGTTTATTTTGGTCTCTTGCCTTGGTAAAAGCCTCTTCTCTAATTCTGTCTTTATCTTGTTTATTTTTTTGCTCTCTCTCTTGTCTTTTCTTTTCGATTTTTGAAGCAAGCTCTTCTGCGTCCTTGAGAGTGAATTCCGTTCCTAATTTATCGACGATTTCTTGCTCAATGATAAGTCCCCAACCACTTACATAATGAGATAATTGTAATTGCTCGATCTTTTTTGCAATTTCGTAGTTGTTAACTACCCATCCTGAGAGGTATTCCCCCTCTCTCCATACTAATTTTACTTTTTCGCTAATTATTTCATCACCTTTTTTAATTTTCGCTAGACTTGAATCAAGTCCGGCTTAAAAAACTTGGGCTAAATGCCCTTTAAATGATTAATCCAAGCTCCTTATCGTACTTAATACTCTTTCCCAAAATCATGAATCCGTCTTTAACTTTGTGAACATCAAGTTTTTTTACTACATTAAAAGGTAGAGGAATTGAAAATTTTTTAAAATTTATATCATCTTTGAAGCAATATGGCACGCAACTAATCGTTCCGTCTTGATGTATTTTTACACCTTTAAGATTTTTCTTGCCTTCAAGCTCGTGCAGTTCAATTCCGTTTATTTTAATATCTACTGCGTAATCGTCAATAGCACATCGATACCCTTTCACCTCAATCATGTCTTCATCTACTTGGTAAACCTGTTCTTCTCCGTTATCAAAAACTTGTTTAAATTTGGAATTCTTATATCGGTCGTACATTTTGTACGCATAGGAAAGTCCCGTACTTGCACTTCCTTCTATTTCGTTTATTATATCCCTAAGATGACTGTTGATTTTTAATTCTTTTTTTTTCAAGATTTTTTTAATGTCGTCATCAAAAATCATGAACGATCTAAAAAATTCCTGGTCGTCTTTTTTGAGTAATAAAAGATAAGACATTGACGATTCGATTGATCCTTGAATTATAAATGTGGTTTCTTTTCCTTTAGAGTCTATCTGAATGAGGTTTGGATATTCAAAAACAAGATCTTTCGTAAGATCGCTTATCGTCTTTTTTCCCTTATATTTTTCGTATATTTCTAGTTCTTTTTGAAAAAGTTGCTCGTAATCCTTTTTATATAAGAGAAATTCTGCAATGTAATAATCGTCGTTATTTTTGATTAAATCTAAATCGTTATCGTACCTGTATTCGAATAAGGTACGATATCCTGAATATTTAAACGCAATTATTACCTTGTTTTCAATGGCTCTTTTTAAAATATCGCTTGAATTTATGCCTAATAAGCTTTTAAAATCGTTAAAATCGTTTCTAACAAAACCAACGGTCGTTTCAATAACGATGTCGTCCCTTTTTTTCAATTGGTTAAATTCTTCCATATCCCTTTTTTCTTTTTCAATGCTTATTTTCTTATTTTCTATTTTTCATCACCATTTTAAATTTTTACTCGGTTCGATGCGAAACGAGTTTAAAAAATTTTGGCTAAATGCCATTAGTATTATTTACAAAATGGACAAGCATAATCTTCAATGTCTTCGAAATATTCCATTTTTTCTTCTGGGAAATCTTCTCCGCATATCGAGCATTCAATAGAGATATTGTCCCTGCAATCGTAGCAAACGGGACTTTTTGTAGTTAGTCGGATATGATAAGCGTCATCTTCTTTAATTTTTTTTCCGCAATTTTGACATGTAATTGCTTTGCTCGGTTTTAGAATCGTTTTTTGTCACCAATTTTAGAATGTTTTTGATAGACTTGAAGCAAGCCTAGCTTAAAAAACAATAGGCTATGCGCCTTTTTTGATGTTGAGCATGTGATACGCAAAAGGATCGTCCCTTGCGTATTGTTCAAGCTCTTTAGTAGAAATTTCAGCATAAGAATTTTTCAAATGTTCGGCTCCCTTAAACCAAAAATAATAATTTGCGTTTTCAATGTCGTCTACAGGTCTAAGCTCGAAGTTTTTAATTTCTTCAAAGGATAGCTTTTCCTCGTATTCGACAAAGCCAAAGCGAAAATTATTTTCCCTGTTTGGTTTCCAATTTTCGTGGCTAATTATTTTATTTTGGTTAGGAACCGCACCTATACCGAAAGGGCGATTTTCCAAGTAATATTTGTATCCTATTTTTTCATCACCTTTTTATAGATTTTTACCCGGTTCGATGTGAGTCGGGTTTAAAAAATCCAGGCTAAACGCCATTATTTAGGGATTACAATCGTTCTCGTTGTAGTGAACAATGTCGGGGTAATCTTCCCGAAATAGTCCTCTAATTCTTCGTTGCTAATTGGAATAAATCTACCGTCCCTAAAAACATGAGGATTTCCTCCATATTTTTGCTTTTCGTCTATATTTGGATAATATCTCCACGATCCATCTCGACTTTTCCAAACTTTACCGTTTGGATACATGTCAAAAAGGATGCTATTTTTATCCTTGTAAAGCTTGAAGAAGTTTCCTAAGTCTCTTGGTTGAAGCTTGACGAATTCTTCTGAAGTCATTGAAATGCTATAGTCAAATTCTATGAAAAATTTCATGAGTTTCTTGTCCATTTAGATTCGCCTCCCTGAATTATCGCATTCAAAGATTTCGGTCACCATGTTTCCAGGCGAATTTTCATGAATTTCTTCTATTCTATTGCAAGCGTGATGTATCGTTGGGCATCCATGTAAAATGATGCCCGTTTGCATGTCTTCAATTGTAAAGGTAAACGCTTTTTTCCGGTGCATTTCTTTATGAAGGTCTAAACTATTTATTTTTTCATCACCATTTAGAATTTTGTTCATATTATTATATCGGTAATCATCATATATAAGCCTTATTACCGTTCCCGTAATGACGGATCGATTGAACTTGCTTTAAGAGCCTATTTAGCTCGCAAAACAAGTCCTCTATGCCTGGAAAGCAGAAAAAGATCTTAACTTGATAATTAAAAATAAGAGCGTTATAAATTTAAAAAAGAAATTTAGTGCAAAAAATCGGAAACTTTCATCTTGGAAACGCTATAAGCTTTTGGATCGTATCTAGGCTTTGTCAGTCGTATTTTTACATACTAAGATCGTCAATTTCGTTTATTCTTTGTTCCATTGCTTCGATCAACCTTGTCTTCTTTTCATTGTAAGATAGAGTTTCGTCTTCCCTTGTTATTTCTACATCGTTTATCTAATTCCAAGCTTATTTTCATTCATTTCATCACCTTTGTATTTTTCAATTTTCGCCAAGCTCGACATGGGGCCTAGCTTAAAAAATTCAGGCTAAATGCCAATTTTAACTTGTAATATATACCAAGATCAAAAAATTTCTAGAGGCTATGATTTTGAAACATGGATCAATTTCTTGAGATCATTTTATCCACGATTTCCTCAAAGATTTCGTCTATTTTCTTTTCGGTCAGATTATTCTCTAAGAAAATTCTTTGCGCAAACTCATGATAAAATATTTCCTTGATATTAGCGTCTAACAATTTAAGTTTAGAATCACGAAGCTTATCTATCATCTTTTCAACATAATTTAAATGAATCTTTGATTTTTGCTCAAAATGTCCTACAAAGTCGCTAACTTGTATTCTTTTGCCCGTTCGAGTTGCAGGACATTGCGATAACAAGAAATATCTCTTCCCGCAAAGACGACAAGATAATTATTAATTACTTGTTCTCGCGTCTTGCCTTTTAAAAATGGACTTTGCATCATGTAATCTACATCTATGGGCGAAATTCGAACCAAAGAAGTACCAATACAACAATTTTCATCGCATTTTGTCAAACAAATATCGTCATTAAAGTTAAAGAAATCATCAACATCTAAAATTCTCATTGGATTCTGAATTAAGCTACTTATTACTTCCACTAAATCAGAATCCCCTTCTATTTTTTTTGATTTTAGATAAATAAGTATTAGATGTCTTTTTCTTTTATCCATAAATTAGTTCACCTCGTAAATAAAGGGTTCGTGTTCTCCTAAATCTTTATATTCGTGTTCAAAAATGACTTCCAAGTTATCATCTACAACATTCCATTGATAAAACTTAAAACTCGTTGTTGTTGCGTTTTGAAATCTTGAGAAATCTTTAAGATATTCCAAGCAAATTTGCTTAATCTTCTTGCCAAACAAGTCGAAACCCGCTTGATCGTCCCAATATCTTGGAATCTTTTCCTTGATCTTAGTAATATCAAATGTAAAGCTAATCTCATCGTCATCATTGCGCGCACTACTTTTCGGTCGTGCTGTTTTTAACCATTCTTTTATTTCTATTTTTCATCACCAATTTTGAATATTTTTGCTAGACTTGAAGCAAGCCTAGCTTAAAAAACAATAGGCTATGTGCCTATTTAATAAATTTCGTATAATTCGCACCAATCTTCGATGTTATCTATTTGGTTGAATAAAGCTTCTGATAGCCTGAGTTTTTTTTGTTCATTTGACAAGTTCTCGTAATCGAGCAAGTCTTTTTCCCAAACTTCGAGGAATAAGATTATTCTCATTTGATCTGAAATATCGTTTATGTAATCAAGAGTTGATTTAGCCATAGGAGAAGAATCTTGTTTAAGTAGCTTCTTTAAAAAATCAATTTCATTTCTAGTAAGGCTTAACGGTATTCTTTCTTCATGTTCCATTGAAATCACCTAGAAGCTATCATAGCAACAATCTTTCGTAAATTCCATTAGATCATCAAAAGTAGCCTTCTCGTCTTCTACGACAAGTTCTAAAGTCTCTTTATCCACGCCATACATGAGCATTTCAATGTAATGCTTTTGGAGGAAATCATCGTTAAAAATGTTTTTGACTTGACCATTTTTCTAATAACGATGCGTCTCCTCGCTAAATGAGTTGGCTAACAGTTTCTTTAACTTCCTTTTTTTTCAGGATTATCACCAAGTCGTTTTTTCCAAATTTAATAATATTGCCTGAACTGTTCCCAAGCCTTCTCCTTCAACTTGTAAGACATGCTCGACTATCGTTTGAAAGAATGTAAGAATTTCGCTTTTGTCGCTCTCGTTTCTTGTCAAAAAATCCTTAACAATTGTTCCAAACACATCTTGAAAGATTATTATGTAATTCAAGACATCTTGTACGATAAAGGGGAAATTATTTCCGTTATGTCTCGCTATTAAAACGCAATTTCTCAAGATTTGCTTCTTCTCAACAAAGTCGTCTAACCATTTTTTAAAATCTTTTTTCATTTCATCACCAATTTAGTTTTTGCTATATTCGATTTTGAATCTAGCTTAAAAAACTAAAGGCTAAACGCCTAAATCGTCAATATCAATGACAAATCCTTCATACTTTTTCTTGATTGTTGCTTTAATCGTGGGATCGTCATTGACGAGAAATATTAGATATAACTTGTCGGCTTTTTTCAAAAGATCGATTGCGTGTTTAGTTCCAGAGGACTTGCCATCCCATATTGCTGATCCAAAAGTACATATCTCAACCATTTCCTTATTCTTTACAAAACCTGCACCTCTTCCGTATTTATTCCATTCTGAAGGATGAGGATCAACTAACATTCCTTTTTCTTCTTCTGACCATTCTCTCGATAATAAATCAACGGACTTGACGATCCTTTCGGGATTTTTATTAGAACCCGCCTCCCCCTCAATCAAGACATCAAAAGGTCTTTTTTTAAATGTGTATTCCAAGCATTTATAGACGATTTCCCTACTTTTGATGGATCGACTTCCTGAGATCATCATTGTTGTTTTACTCAATTAGTTCACCTCAAATAAAGAATTAATTGTACTTATAACAAGATCGAAATCGTATTGTTGTTTTCTGATAATCTTATATTGATATCTAAAATCAAACGGATTTAACCAGCTTATTAGTTGTTCAATAATGTTCTTCTCGTCTCTTTTTAAGAATCTTTTTGGTTTTACAATATCATAATATTGTTTAGACCTTTCTAAAAGGTCATTAAATTCATCGCAATCCTTTATTTTTTGAAGAATATGGCTTTGAATGAAATTTAAATCCCATTTTTCTTTCTTAAAGGCATAAGCGTAACCAAAATTGAACTTGCCATATTTATAAATAACTTCAATATTGTGTTCATGATCTTTATCGAAAATAAAGACAATTGCCGTATTGTTTTCAATCCTTAGAATAGAGATACAATTTTTACAGGCAATTTTACCATCACCGATCTCTCCTATTGAATCAACTAAATCCATTGGAAATTCTTTTTCGCATAAGCAACACATAACTTTATCTTGTTCCATTTCATCACCTATTTTTTAAGTTTTCGCTAAACTTGTTTTAAGCTTAGCTTAAAAAACTTGAGGCTAAAGCCTCTTATTTGAATATTTTATTTAAAATTTTATTTAAGTCGCTTTCAATCTGCTTGGAATCGTTAAGATCGTATGGTTCGAATCCTTTCGTTAATCTTTCAATAATTTCGTCAATGATTTTTTGGCAAATTTTGTTACTGATTTTACAATCCTTTCCCGTTAAAAGCTTTAAAGTTTCTCTATTATCCATGCTTTTCACTTTTCTAATGTTTTCGCTTGCTCGATACGAGTTAAGCTTAAAAAACTAAGGCAATTTGCCTTTTTTTAACTTTCTAAAACAAAATAAATGGGTAAATTATGGATCAAGGTCATGAATTCCACTGAATCACCCTTCCATTGAATCTTTGCGTGATTTACAAACTTCATGGCTTTACTATACGCTTCAAAGATCTTTCCTTCAGCCACGACATAAACCAGATTGCTAAAAGGCTCTTCCGAGTTATCCGAACAGTACTTGAGATAAAAATCCCACATTTCCTTGATTAGTTTCACATCGTCTTTAGAAACCTTAAAAACCTTTTTCTCTTTTGAAAAATATTTCCTTAAAGGTTCTAAATCGCATTTTTCAAGATCGAGGTGTAAATGCAGAAAATCGTCAATTCCATCACCAAACACTAGGGTTAACTCGTTATCGTTATTGTAAATACGATTCAAATCTTTATCAATATATAAATGCATTATTTTGTCATCTCCTTAAGGATTTGTGCGATATCCCCTTCCATTTTGAAGTAGTCGTCTCCATAAATGCAGGCTTCTCCCTTTTTTTCCTCTCGATCTGAAGAAGCGATCTTGATGTTATAATCCCGTAGTAATTGTTCGAAAACTTGGATTATTTCAAATGCCTTTTTTTTGAAGAAATCATCTTGATCTTCCTTGATTTTAGCAATGAGATTGGTAAGATAAATCTTTACCGTCAAACAATCCCTTCCTTTTTCCGTATCCTTAATTTTGCCGAAATATTCCTTAGATTTTTGGTCGTATTCCTTCCTTTCTTGTTCCAAGATTTTAATCATTTCTTCGGTCACTTACTTCACCCTCCTAATTTAAGTTTTTACCCGACTTGAAGCAAGTCAGGCTTAAAAAACGCGGGCTAAACGCCCTTGATAATTAAACATCTTTTATTTATATGTTTTTTAATAGCTTTTTTTCCGTTTTCTTCACCTATTTTAATTGGTTGATTAAACTTGTTTCTAGGGTTGAAATTCGCCTTGTATTCCTTCGTACCCTTCTGGTCACTCCAAACAATTTTATCGTTGATTATGACTAGAAAGATACCTTTCTCCAATAAGGGAATGCTATATGTTCTTAGCTCTAATCTATTGTTTTTTATGTAGAATTTATCGTCTTTGTGTAATGTGAAGGGATTCATATGACCATAAGGATATATTTCGATCTTGTATTGATAATCTCGAAAGAATTTCCTAAGCCTTCTCCAATAGGAATTTATCGTTTCTCCATCTAAAATTCTAAGCATGGGGTAGAAATTCTTGTTAAATGGAACGATTATCGGAAGGACTTCCAAGCTAGGTTGTAAGTATGGAAACGCTAAGGACATGATTTCGTCATTTGAAGGAAAAATCGTTATTAAAATAAATTTACGATATTCCTTAGCTAATGCTTTAACGAATTTCTTTATTGTAGTATGATGATACCAATTTGTTTCAATCAAAAAAATATTAAACTTTACATCAATGCTAGCAATTGCGTAAATCTCCTCGATCTTTTCCTTCAAATCGTCATTAAAAGCAAAATTGTCTTTCTTTCGAACGGCATTTGTTCCAAAAACATCAAATCCCAATTTCTCAAATGTGGCATATATTTGATTTCTATTCACGATATCACCATCTCAAGTAATCTAGATTATAGTAATTTAAATCAGAAGATTTGGAGAAAACATACCAGTAGATCGACATTTTAGGCGTCATGCTTCTTTTTTGTAGATAAGCTCTATAAAGCTTGTAGGCTTTTAAATTTCGAATTATTTTTATTATATTCAAACTAATTTTCATTTCATCACCGATTTTAAGTTTTCGCTAAACTTGATTTAAGTCTAGCTTAAAAAACTTGGGTTAAACGCCCTAATAGAATTTATCTACATCTTTTAGTTTTTTTATCATCTTATTTTGCTCTTTACTACTAAAAGGCGAAGCATTATGGATAATTTCTTTTTTTTCGTCATTAGTTAAGGGAAGTTTATCTAAACCCTTCACAAATTTCTTTGTTATCGTAAAATGGTTTGGATCATTTTTGCTTTTTCTACTTTTTTTTGTCATTTTTAATCATTTTATAATGTTTTCGCTAGACTTGAATCAAGTTTAGCTTAAAAAATGAAAGGCTAAACGCCTTTTCTGATTTGGTTAATTTGAATGTATATAACTCCTATTAAAGCGATGATTAAAACGATGGTAAGAACGGTATAAACGCCCGCCTCGCCTAATTGAGAAATTGATATTATAAGAAAGATAAATATCAATACATCAATTATTAGCCAATTTGTTTTATTACTTATATTTCATCACCATTTTTGATTTTCGCCAATTTCGATTCGAAAAAGGCTTTAAAAAACTTTATCTAATTGATTTCTTTTTCTCTATAATCTTCGCATTCAATGCACACATCTTCTGGGTAAATCTCTTCGTCAAAACGAGTACAATAGGGATTATCCCATACTTCTTTATTATGAACGCATGGTGAAAATCGTCTCATGCAATATTCAGAATTGATTTGATTGCATTTTTCGCAAGCCATTTTTTTATGAGCTACTTCGTACCTTTGATAATATTTACAATCCTTATAATTTGTGTCTTCTAAGCCAAATTCTTCTAATTTAATATTATTATCTAAGGATATTGTATTATCGCCCTTGCATTTAGGACATCTTCTTAACAAAGAGAATGAAGAAAATTCGTAATGACAATTATTACAATATATCGAATATTCTTTCATTAAAACACCTCAAAATCGTCAATTACTAAATCTTCGTCAATACAATCGTCTTCAAAATCGCTTTCAAATTCGAGATCAAAGAAAACTATAATATCGTTTCCTTTATTTTCCCAACCATTATATACTAAATCATCGTAGTTTTTATGTCCTTGAAGATAATAATATGAAATATCCTTTAGAGCATAAGTAAATTCTTGATATTCTTCAATATCGTAAGATTGGTTAGGGATTTCGTCAGCAATTTTCGAGGCATTAAACCTAATATCAGTACCATCTACGGTACTAGTGATTGACTTAGGTTCAACTCTATTTAACCATTTTATTAACTTTTCACCTAAAACATATATATTATAACTCATTTCATCACCTTTTTTTTTTAGTATTTTCTGGAAGAAAAG
>JAEOUI010000094.1 GCA_016839425.1 Promethearchaeota archaeon | reverse complement strand
TTTTATTCATTCAGAGTCATAATTATAACTAATAGTAGTTGATATCGTGGAAGACGAGGATTATGTGGAGTGTGCGCGTTGTGGACGGGAAATAAGCGATAGCGAGGCAATATATATGAATGGAACTCCATTTTGTAATGAATGCCATGGAGAATATGATTTTAACGACGAAGACGATGATTTTGGCGAAGAGGATTATTAGTTATGGTTCGTGACGATTTTTAAACGATAATAAAAAGAGGAAATCAAGAATGTCGAAGAAAATTACATTGATAGTTGGTTCTCCAAGAAAAAATAGAAGTTGCAATTATATAATTGACTGCGCAATAGAAGGCATTAAATCAGTTTCTCAAGAGCTGGAGATAAACAAGCTTCAAATTTCAGATTTTAAGATAGCTCCTTGCAATGGATGTGATCAATGTTTGAGACCCCCGAACGACTGTCCCTTAGCGGAAAACGACGATACGAAAAAACTTGAAGAAGCGTTGTTAAATTCGGCAGCACTTTTAATTGCGGCCCCGAATTACTTTGGATCAATGAGTTCTCAAATTAAGGTTCTTATAGATAGATCAAGACCTTGGAAGATGAAAGGATACTTATTAAAAGATGTTGTATTTGCTCCTTTGGCCTCAACGGGACTCAGGGGCTATGGAGAGGGTGTTATTTCGGGACTCGTAAATTTTGCTCTCATACAAGGGATGATTATAGTCGGAAACGCTCTTGGCAATCCTGTTTTAGAGGGAAACATCCCCATAAACAGCCTTCAGAAGTTTACGCTCAAGGAATTCGTGGGCAAGGGCGAGGTAGACGAATTGGCAGGGATGATCGCTAAAGATATGGGCAAGCGCGTGGGAGAGTTGGTACTAAAAATTTCTTAGCCTTTATCGATTTGGTTGTTGTAAATTTTCACTTTACTAGAAGAAGTCTAAATATTTGACATAGCGATTAAAGACTGATTTGATATGAGTTCTTCTTCCATTTTTTTTATTATTTTATCAGTTTCTATATCTTTAAATTTTTGAATCCTTAATTTTAGGGCGTTTTTAATTGTTACCTTGAGTTCTTGAAATTTTATTGTTTCAAATTGGAAATAAGGACCTAGTTGATCTTTTATTGCTAATTTAATCAACCCTCTTGCTGCTAGCGGAGAGATTTTTATCATTTGAGCTAATTGAGTCCCAAGATAGTTGATTATTTCTACCAACTTTATTTCCTCGCAATTAATTGATTTTTTATCAAGGCAAGTAATTCTGCTTCCGAATATTCCTCATTTTCATCGTGATGTGGGTAATTTCTATCCAAGTGTTTTTTTAACCAATTCGGCATTATCCAAATAAGGAAGGATCCAATTGAATAAATGAGTGCAATTAACGCAGTTATCCCAAAAACAATCATACTTTCGATGGAATGGGGTGAACCAAAGGGTATTTCGTAAGGTTGGAATAATATCACGAATGGTTGGAATCCTAAGAGAAACGATGTAATGGAAAATATTTTATATCTGAATGTTATCCAAGGTCGAATTTTTTTGCCCTTAAGATTTTTATATGCAAAATATGAAGAGAATCCTGCCCAATGAAACACCACACATCTCTGAATTACCGTAGTGAGAATGTAAATAAAATTGTTTTCAGGAGTATTATAAGGAGTATTGACAAAAATGCTAGTGAAACAGGTTATTGTCGAGGATATAATTGTTAAAGCCAGAATGGTGTTTGGCAGGTATGTCCGACGATCTTTCTTGAAGATCATTGAATCTCTCTCCTTATAAAAAGATTTATTGATAAATATTACTACAAATATCAAGCTAAATGCAATGAATGCTACTTCAACGATTTTGAAAGGTGTTACAATCCTACTAAGAAGTTGTGAGATAGCCATCAATAAAAAACTTGAACCAGCGTACAATAAATTAGACATTTTAGTCCGATATCCGCGTACATAAAAATGTATTCCAACGACAAAAAAAGTAGCTACATAGAAAATAGTGAATACGAAAAATACATTATATAAAATGCTATCTAACATGTACTTAGAAAAGAAAATTTGTAATTGATTGATATCTACCTAATGAAAAATCGACTAAATAAATATGTGCTTAAAAAAAACCAAGTTTTTCTCAGATGTAATTATTTTACTCAAGTCTACGATTACATAGCTCAATCGCTCTTGGATTAATATCAACGCCAATCCAGTTTCTATTGAGCTTTTTGGCAACAATTAAAGAGGTCCCTGAACCGCAAAAAAAATCAGCAAAAATGTCTCCCTCGTTAGACGAAGCCAAGATAATGCGTTCAAGAAGTTGTATCGGTTTTTGGGTAGGATATCCCGTATATTCTTTAGACCGTGTTCTCGTTTGATAGGAAAGAATATCATTCCAGACATCACCCACGAGATTCCCTGGTTTTTCATCCAAATATTGTCTTCCAGCTCGTCGTTTTCTGTAAAGCCGTCCGTCTTCGTCTTGGTATCGAAACATCTTCTTGATGTACTCTTCTTTATATGGAATATGTTGTTTATTAAAAGTAAAATCTGAACTCTTTGTATAATAAAGAATAAAATCGTGTTGCCGTACCCAACCATTAATTTGACTTTTAAAACCTGAAACGCTCCCTACATTCCAAATAATGTCTCTTTTAAAATTTTCTCTTCCAAAAATGCCATCACACGAGGGTTTTAAATCGAATACGGCACTAGAATCACAATGACAATAAAAACTTCCCGTTATTTTTAGCACTCTATGCATCTCCTTCAATCTAACGGTCATAAATTCTAAATATTTGTTAATTGACTTCCATTGATCCGAAAATTCCTTATAATCAACCCCACTGAAGAAAGGCGGGTCAATATATATGAGATCTATAGAGTTTGAATCAATTTTTTTCAGTAGTTCCAGATTGTCAGCAAGATAGACGGTATTTAAAATCACGGTGAGAATCAAATATAAACAAATTCTAATAAATATTTTTAAAATCAAATATAATAATGAATATGGAAAAATTTTTAGATTATTTTCTTTAATTTCGCTTGAAGGAGAATATAAAATGGAAAAAAAGCGTTTAAATCAAAAATTTTTAGGAGAAATGAATGATTACGATTTTTCAAGAATTAAAGAGAAATTTGTATTTTTAGCGGGTTCAAACTCTCGCGCACGGGATTATTTCTTAAAAGTAGAATCTATCCTTCAAATCTTATACGACAAGTTAATTTGTATATGTTCTATAGACGGGCTTATACACAAAGAAGATTTTTCAATGCAAGAATGGGATAAATTGCAGGAGATTGCATTGCAAAAATTAAAATCACAAGAAGCAATGTTGGTACTTGATATCGAGGGATATATTGGATCTCATACAAGAGAAGAAATTGAATATTTTAAACAAGAGTTGAGACGCCCAATTTACTATTTGTCGAAATTACGAAAAATTGAAAAATAATTGCTTTTTATATTGATAATCCTATTGTGATATATCCAAAATATTAAAGGGAGGTCTTGCATCATTTTATTAAATTATATCATTGGAAGTGCTGGAAGTGGAAAG
The DNA here is from genome assembly GCA_016839425.1 of Promethearchaeota archaeon. Next base: position 1,911 of record JAEOUI010000094.1, on the reverse strand, counting down.
TCTAATCTAACGGGAGCACTCAAAGAATTCGTGCTCCATCGAAATCCCGAGACATACGCCATAACAATCAATTTAGATCCGGGAGTCAAGACCATGCCATATATTCCAGACATTGATATTCGGGATTTTATCGTCCTGGACGATATTATGGAAGAATATGGTCTTGGACCAAACGGAGCCATGATATTAGCTGCCGACCTCATGGTCAACTATTTAGATGATATTAAAGACGAAATCGATGAATACAATCCGGACTGGATTTTCGTAGATACAGCAGGTCAATTAGAATTGTTTGCGTTCCGAGAAACGGGACCATTAATTGCTAGTTCGCTTGGTTTTGGTTCAATACAGAGAGCTGTTACATTTCTTTTTGATTCAAATTTCGTACTTAGACCAAATGGTTTCATCTCAACCCTCCTTTTAGCAGCTTCTGTTCAATTTCGTTTTAGAGATATACCCCAAATCAATGTACTTTCGAAATCAGACATTCTAAGCGACGATCAATTAGACATGATCGTTAATTGGAGCCAAGACTTTCAGGCGTTAGAAGATTCCACGAATGAAAGAGAAGCGGGATTGATCAGGGAATTGTCGATGCAAATCTCAGAAGTTTTCGTTCAAATGGGCTCAACGGCAGAATTGATCCCATGTACGGTCCGCGAAGAAGAGGGAGAATCCATGTTATTTGGATACCTACAGAGGATATTCGATTCAGACGAGTCAAAATTTTATTAATCAATAAATACTAATACAAGTATCTTGTACTTAGTAATGTTTTTTGAATTTAAAATATGAAAATAATTGGCCCTATTGCAGGTATTGGATCAAGGTTAAGACCATTCACATTAAGTAAACCCAAGGCATTTATTACTGTGGCGGGAAAAACAGTATTAGATCACATACTTCACAAGTTTGCTGACACTTTTAACGAGGATACGGAATTAATATTGATAGTTGGTTATAAAAAACGTCAGATAATATCTTATCTTAACGAACAAAAATACCAGCAACGCTTTAAATTGACTTTTATCGAACAAATTCCTCGTGGTTATAAAGACGAAGTTCCATATTATTGGGGTCTTGGCGAAGCTATTTATCTTACAAGAGAGAAATTTGAGGAAGAGCAAGTTGTTAATAAAGAAGATAACAAGAGAAAAGGTGCACTCATTTTTCTAGGAGATATGATCCCTATTGACGATTATTCTTACTTATTATATCGATATTACGAATCTGATATTGACGGCATCATAACGGTAATGAAAGTACCGAAAGAAGACGCTAGCTCTTATGGTGTGGTTATTGTTGATGAAAAGAGTTTAATCCATAAACTCGTGGAAAAGCCTAAAGATTTCGTTTCAGACTTGGCGATTGCGGGAATTTACGCTTTTTCTAACGATACAATGCTAGCACTTTATAAGAATATTAAAAAATACCTTGACAAGAGGACAGAAGATTCTAAGGAAATTTACCTTACGGAAAGTCTTCAGGACCTTGTAAATCAAGGATATAAAATTGCAGCTGTGGAATTAAAAAAAGGAATTCTCGATTTTGGTCGTCCTTCTGAAGTTTTAAGCGGAAATTGTTTCTTGCTCGAGCAAAATTCGACGAAAAAGGAGGAATTTCAACAAAAAGGAATTGAAGTAGAAAAATCCTGGTTAAAAAATCCCATACACATCGGTAAAGGTGTTAAAATTGTTAATTCGATAATTGGCCCCTATGTTTCAATTGGCGATAATTCAATAATTCAAGACTCGATAATAAGTAATAGTATCATAGAACGAGAAGCAATCATAAGAAAGGTTATAACTGACAACTCCATCATAGGCAGCAACGCAAATATAAATGGAATTATCAAAGATAGCTTGATCATAGGAGATAAAAGCGTCTATTGAAAAACCAAATATGGATTTT
>JAEOUI010000093.1 GCA_016839425.1 Promethearchaeota archaeon | reverse complement strand
TACTCATTTATATTAACAAATCTTTTGGGAAAAATAGTTGCCAAAAAAAGAGGAGAGAAGAAAGGAAATTTTAAATCAGGCTCTCGATTTATTTGTTGAGCAGGGCTATCACGAAACGCGTACTTCGGATATTTCGGATAAAGTTGGAATTGCCTCGGGCACGCTATTTAATTATTTTGATAAAAAAGAAGAGATTATTAACAACTTATTTACAGAAATTAAAACAGAAGTATATAATATTTTGATAAATAAAAAAGCTCCTGACGAACACCTTTTCACCTTTACTAAGAGAAATTGGATGAAATTTATCTCATGGGGAATTGATAACTATAAAAAAATCCTTTTTCTTCTACAGATGGAAGATTCTCCCATAATTTCTGAGGAAGTAAAGAATAAAATTGAAACCAAATTCGCAGAATATGCGCGAATTTATCAAGAAGGCATAAATCAAGGGATTTTGAAAGACATACCTGTAATGCTTGGATTGAGAATGTATTATCAAGCAATGGTAACTACTATCATGTATATAGTTAAATTTGAACCGAACTCAACTGGAGCGAAACAAGCTGAAATTTCTGAAAAGGCTTTTAATTGCTATCTATACGGAGTTAGGGTTTAAAACATCAAGACGAAATCAGAATTCAGTTGAAATGATCTTTTTTAGAATTATTAACGAAATTGTTAACATCAATAAGATATCCTTAATTTCACATTGCATCTAAAGAGGATATCCTTTAATGCGAACAAGCGTCACAATAGATTGTAAATATCTCTTGTATAGTACTAGTTAATTTTAAAGGATACTTTTAAAGTAAATATAAATAGACATTATTGCATAATATATGTGTACGAGAAATGTCTAGTCCAAATAAGGAAGAGGAAAACGCCATTGATCCCGAGAATATCGACCTTATCATCAGGGATCTAAAGACATCCTTTGATAATCTCGAGAAAGCGGACTTCCAGGAAACACAAGGGTTCCAAGTAAAGCTAGCGAAGACCATAGCTTCATTGAGGCAAATGAAAGTGTCAATGGCAGGCGATCAATCAGCAAACATATTAGGAGCGCAAGATAAGGATTCAAGAAATTATCTACTAAACCAATTGGACTTTTTTCTATACATGTTGGATCAAATCGACGATTCTAAATCGGAAAATCAGCGGAAAAAGTTCGACTTGATCATGAAAATCGCTAAACTACGAGAAAAATTGCGAGAAATATAACTCATTCATAAAAATATGTTTGAAAAAAAAGAAAAAGGAAATTATTCAATTATTTCTAAGCATGGTGACGAATTTTCTTAATTTATAGATATTTTCTTTGCTACAATGGTGGTTACTATCAATGAGAAACTCTTTCGCCCGCTTTCGAAAATTATAATTTTCAACAACATTAGATACGATATTTTCTACGATTAATAATAATATAGCAAATAAGGCTAGCCATTCTGAAAATTTCACTAATTCCGCTTCAAATTCGTTAACTTGAAGTTTAACTGTAAGGGAGCCCATTATAGTATTTACGAGGTGAAAAATAAAAATTCCTGCGCTAACAAATCCAAAAATTGCATGGATTTTTGAAATTTTAGGACTTATGATTACTAAGATGGAGTAAAACAAGCAGGAGGAGAGTCCACCAAGAAAGAACATGTTTGCAGCGATTCCATGTGCTAAGCTAATATTATATGGGAAAATTGCTACAAAAATTAGGCCGCCACATGTCGCAATAACGGACAATAATAAGAGATCTGTCATTGTTTTATTAGCACCATTTTTTCTGAATTGTTTTATGTGATGAAGATAAAACAAAAATAATAAAACACTCGATATAGATATTCCAATGTTAAAAACGATGTTGGAACCATTAGGACCAATTCCTAAATGGCTAATCCAATGAGTCACTGGGGTAAAGCTCGGATCTACCGTCATGTATAGCAAAAAAGCGACCAGGATCGAAACAGAAGCAACAAGAACGCCAATAATTCCGAGATAAATACCTGGAATGAAGCGATATATGGGTCCCACGTGGTCGAGAAAATCGTCTATTTTCTCGTCAATGCTTAAAAAAAACCCAT
>JAEOUI010000092.1 GCA_016839425.1 Promethearchaeota archaeon | reverse complement strand
GCTCTTTGGGTATTTGAAGTTGATGATTTTGGACCGCTCATAGTTGCTATGGATTCGACTGGACAGAGCATTTATGATAATATTAAAAAAGAAACCTCAGATCGTTTGAAAAGCTTGTATGATCGACTTGATTTAATATAAACTAATGAATAGAGATTTTTTTTATAAGATATATGAAGGATCACAAAACTGAGGATCATTATTATTAGAGATAATAAATTTATAGTATGAACTATAAAATTACTCTTATTGTCATCAGTACCCTTTATCATATTTATTTTGATTTCAATAGTTATATTAACTCGTGATTTTAAAGCTCAGCTGAAAGAATTAATTTTATAATGCCTTTGTTAAAATCTTATTATTCGTGCCCTTTAATTTTTTTAATGATTTGTAATATTTCTTCAAAATCAAATGGTTTTTTAATCAAGTCGATGAAGCCAATCTCGATGGCCCGTTCTTTAATTGTTTCATCAGCGCTGATGAAAACTATGTTTATGTGGTTGTCTATTTTGAACATTTCGATCGATGTTTCAAGTCCGTCCTTGATAGGCATCCTATAATCCATCAAAATAATCTCAGGTTTTTTGATAAGTGATTTAAACTGATCTAATGCTGCTTTACCGTTTAAGGCAAGCCCGATAATCTCATGACCATGGGCTTCCAATAACTTTTTGAGAATTATGGCTGTAGCATAATCGTCTTCTACGATCTGAATTAAGGACATTAAAGTTCGACCCTTAAGGAAGGATTATAAATCCTTTACATCCAAGTATATTTTAACCAATTTACATATATAAGTTTAATTGTGAGTCTAATTTTCTTTGAGTTGAGTGGAAAAAAAAGAAAATAACGAGCTAGACTTTTAAAAATTTCGACTCGATCTTAGTTCGTTTCATTAATATGAAAAAACTAAAAATCCCTTCTTATTTTTAAACGATTTGTAATTTTAGTTACTCAAGAATATATTATATTTTTAGGTGTAAGAATGAACTTAAGCGCAGATTATGAAAAAATCTTGGAAGAATCCTTGAAAAACGAGCTAAAATGGCATATTGACGAGTTAGACGAACTATTTGGTCAAAAAAGGGATCATCTATCTAAGGAAGACGTTATTAGCGCAAGCCAAATAATATCCACGATGACAGAATCCTTTGATTACGACCATAACGAGAATGTCGTGCCGGTATTATTAAAGACCATCGAGGATATGAGAACGAAATACCCTCGCTTTTTTTAAATCTCTTTTTAATCCCTTTCCGTTGATAATTTACCTTGTTTTATTAATAAAGAGAGATTTGGTTCCTTTTTCTAACCAATTCATTTGTAATAAAAATACTAAAAAAAACTATCATATAAATTAGTTAATTTCCTACATCTTCATATCATAATAAATAGATATAGGTATGAGATGAATTATGTCCCAAAATGAAAAGACAGATAATGATAAGAATAAATCAAATTTAATAGTCGAAATCGTAAAAAAAGCATATCGGGAACTAAGTAAAGATATAGAAATATCAAATCGTCAATTTTATGTTCTATTATTGTTATTTTCGTGTTGCGAATTATTATTAGCAAGTGATATTTTTTTGATAGTAATTGATACGACGGGTATAAAATGGACAAATTTACCCGTCCTGCTTTCTTTTGGGGGAGGGTTTATGACGGGCTTAGTGGGAGGGGGTCTTCTCATTGATAAGTTAAGAGGAAAAAAGTATAATGCAATTTTCATTATAATGATCGCTTCTATCGTCGTAAATCTCCTTCAGACGCTTTTATTCAGAAATGTTTCATTGTTTATGGAGATATTACTCTTTTTAAGTTCACTAATTGGAGGAATTATGTTTATGATCTTTGTGATATTTTTTTTAGATTTTACAACGATATTAGAGCGAGGGAGAACTATCGCTCTTTTACTCATTTATTCAAGCGTATTAGTGGGTGTTTTCTGCTTATTCTTGGCTCTAAACGATATATTATTGATATTTCCTTCCCTTGCCATTACCCTGTTTTTCGTCTATTTATATAAATTTCGAGAAAAAGAAGAACCATATAAATTCATAGAAGAAAAAGTGAATAAAGGAAAACTCAAAAAAGATATTGTTACTTACATTGTCTTACTTTCGTTTTTATTCTTTACAGCCGGCTTGGTTTTTCCATACGAGGAAATATCTATTTTAAGCATTGATGACTTTTCGACATTAGAATTAATTGGCGCTTTAGTTCTCGTTGTAGGTTTGAGCGTTATAACAACGATAGCCGTTGGTGCAATATTTGATTTTCTCGGAAGGAAATCAGCGATTTCGTATGTAATTTTAATATTATCTATGGCCAATTTCATAAGCTTGTTTAATATAACTCTTAAATATTTTAATATCGTCGTTATCTTGATAGCCCTTTTGGCAATCATAATGGCCGTTCCTTTAGTGATAAACGAGATTGCTTTAAAACAACAGCTAGGACGGGTAATTGGATGTTGCTTTTGTGCATGCATAGGGTGTTTTTTTGGAGGATACCGCCTCCAGTGGTTAATCTTGAGAAACTTCATAGGAATCTTCCTTCCAGACGAAACTTCTGCGGGGTTATTTCTTGTAGGACTTGCGTTCTTTTTTCTGGTCGGATCGATGTTTTTTCTGTCAAATACGAAGGAGATCATTAGTATAAAGGAACAAAATTGGCCAGATAAATTACTTCGTTTATATGTTATCCACGAATCTGGAATGCTTCTGTACGAGTATGTTTTCAATGAAGTGGAAAAAGATTTAGTTGATTCTGACTTGGTAAGTGGTGGTTTTATTGGTTTGATATCAATGTTGGAAGAGATAACAAAAGAACAGCAACGACTCAGGATAATTGACCATGGAGGTAAAAAAATTCTTTTTGGTTATGGCTCTAACAAATCTCTAATATGCGCTCTTGTTTTACTGGAAGACTTAAGAGTCGTAAGACATAAATTGGATTATTTTATTCAAGATTTAGAGACTACTCATCCGATTGGAAAAGAATTAGGGGGTGTGGATGTATTAAAGTGGAAAAATCGAATTGAACCCATTTTAGAACGGCATTTCAAGAGAAAATATTTGGATCTCATCCCTGATTACTTTTCCATTAAACTTAAATAATACAACGCTTTAAAGAGATGTATCGTGGAAAGAGTTATCGTCGTTCGCTGGAGTGTTAATACTGGTCCGGAACCCATCATACAATATCCTCCAGCGGAAAAATTTCCTCCAAACGACTTATTTGTAAAATTATGGACTATTCACGAGTTAAATAAGGAACGTTCGATGTTAGAATTCGTTCCAGAAGGGGATCATTGGTACATTTCAGTAACTCAACAATACAGCGGAGAATTATATTTATTAGTATTAGCCTATAGTCAAAACGCTGACTTGGAAAATATAATCGATTTTGATATATTATCAAACATTGCAGGAGATCTAATTAAATCCATTAATTCTAATCGAATTACGAGTGCAATATCCGAAACATTCAATACTATCAAGGATTATTCAAAAATCGTAAGCGAGAAAAACTTTATTATTTATTTTCAAGACAAGATAAAAATTACAATTCTTCAAATACTAAGAAACGGTGTAATTTCTAAAACGGAACTAGTGAGGATTCTAAAAGATAACTATGGATTCTCTACCTTAAATATTGACTTATTACTCACTTCCTTTATAAGAGATAACTTAATAATAAGAAAAGCAATGCCAGGAAGTAAAGAATGTTATTTTTTAATAAAGGACATTTCAATTGTTCAATTACCTCCAAAACGAATGCCAGAATTCCCAGAGGATGATTACAAATCAGAAAATATTAAATCTTATAAAAATAAAATGAAGTCTTATTACTCCAACTTCACTATCGTCCCCACGATAGAAAATAAAGTGATGGTTAATTTATTAATTTCAAACAGTGAAACATATCAGTTATTCAAATCTTTGCGGAAAAAGGTGTTATCCGTTCACGAGTGCTTGGTCATTTTAAATAATAACGAGGATCTTTTTTACGACATATTAGATACTGGTTTTATTTACGAAAATAAGGGTTATGTAGTACTTGTGTTAGATTTTAGATTCGTTAAATTCACGCCCTTCTATATGATCAAACACTTATCTAAAAGGTATAATAAAAAAGAAATCTCTCTTTATGAATTAATTTCTCACTTAAAACTTTTAACAGGAACCACAAATTTTCAAAATACATCTCTTCACTACGAAATCATTTAAAACATGCTGAATGAGAATTAATATCATTTACTATCCAAATTTTGTTAAAATAATATTTGATCTCGCGTTTATAAAAATAATTTTAACCTAGATATGAAGATTCAAGCAAATAAAGAAGTGATTAACGGATATGCTTTGATTATCATTTCTGTTTTCACCTTTTCCTGTAGTGAAATCATTGTTAAACTCCTTCAAGATTCCATTAGTGCTCTTTCCCTTTCGTTTTATCGATTTTTTTTTAGTGGTTTATTTTTGCTCTTAGTCTTAATCGTGATGAAGGATTTAAAAGGTATTTGGTTAATGATAAAGAGAAATTGGTTATTATTTCTATTAGGTAGTTCTTTTGCTTGGGGCGTTTCAAATATCATTTATTTTATTGGAATAGAAAACACTCAAGCCAATATTGGTGCTACAATCTATACTACATACCCCATTTGGATTACAATTTATTCATTTTTTATTCTCAACGAAAAAAACAATATGAAACTTAAAATTGCAGGGATTTCAATTGGGTTATTAGGAGTAATAATCTTGTTGACAAATTTTAACTTTTCTGAACTTATCAATATTGAACATTTGTTTGGAAATGTTTTAGTGTTAATTGGATCAATTACATGGGGTTTCTATTCGGTCTTGGGTAAAAAAATACAATTAAAAGAATCTGAAACTTTCAATAACGCCTTGAAATTTACCATGATTTCGAGCTTTTTTGCGATGATACCCGTATTTATAATATTAATGCTAACGCCTGAATTGGGTACGCTCTTCGCTCACGATGCGCGAGATTGGTTTTTAATCCTGTTTTTGAGCGTGATTTCAACAGGTTTAGGATTGTTTCTGTTATTCGTTGGATTAAAACGCGTGGAAGTCTCAAAAGGCATGTCATTGGCTTTTTTAAAACCGATTTTTGCTACGATTCTTGCCTTTTTCTTATTAAACGAAACACCAACGATTATTCTAATTTTTTCTATATGTTTGGTTATCGCTTCGATTATATTAATTAATAGAAAAAATAAAGTTATTCCATTAACTCTTGGAATACAAGAAACATACTAATTTTCCATACCCTTTAACATTTTCAAAACTTTTTTGTGACTTTTCTTGCAACAAAGGAGCAATAGAATCCCAATCGCTCGTTTTATCAATTGAAGATTTTTCTAATATTTTAATTGCTTCTTGAGCTTCTGAAGTTTGAATTAATTGGTTATTTATTTGATTTGCTTGTTCTGAGAGTAAAAAAATATAATAATTGTCTAATTCTTCAGGGCTCATGACCCCAAGGGGTTTATTTCCATCTCCTGCTTTTCTTCCTCGCAATAATCGAGTATCTACCATCGTAGGTAAGATCATGTTAAAAGAAATGTTTTTTCCCTTGTATTCAATTGCCAACTCTTTTTGCAAACCCACAACTCCAAATTTCGAAGCTGCGTATGCTGCAAACTTTACCATGATATTTGGATAAATGGCACTTCCTGTCGTTATGAATCGCGCCTTATCGTTCTTGTCGTTCATATTCAGATAACGATAAGCGGCTTTAAATGTATTAAAAACGCCTAAAATATTGATATTGATGATTGCTGAAAACTTATCGGAATCAAATTCGTGAGAATCGCCCATTCTGGACCATCCTGCGTTGGCGATCACACCGTTTAATTCTCCCAATTCTTCTGAATATTTCTTGAAAGCATTAGATAATTCTTCTATGTTGGTAACATCTGCAATGCTTATTACAACCTTCACATCAGGATATTGCTTATTTATTTTATCTCGTAAGGTGGTTATTTCCTCTAATGTTCGAGACATTAGCCCAACATTGGCACCCTCTCTTGCACAAGCAATTGCAATTGATTCACCGATTCCTCTTCCAGAACCAGTAATTACTACATTTTTACCCTTTAATATCATGATCTATATAATGAAAAATGAGTTTTTAAGATTTTTCACCAAAACAATGAAGATAATTAATTCGAGGCTAATACATATAAGAATGAAATTTTTAGTAATTTGTTGTTGATGTAAGAACGGAATAAGTTTAGATTGATTGGATTTATATTGAAAAAAATAATACTATTATCAAATAAGGAGATACTCAACTTCACTCGGCATAAAAATTGGATTTCGCCCTCTATTAAACTTGTAAAAGTTTAATTTCTCCTTCCTCCTTCATATTTCGTCGAGTGACGTGGATATCTTTTTACTTTCTACCTTTTTATTGTATTCAAGTTTAAATAAGTTACAAATCTCGTATTTGTCATGGATATTAATTCTCTTTTCATTCAATTTTTTTAATTTAAATTTCTTGGAAACTTGATAGATATCTCTTTTTATGGCAATTTACATAGTTTTTTATTTAAATTCAGATTTTATAAACATACCAATCCATTAAATTGAATTAATCATGGATGAAATAATAAAAGATTACTTAAAACAGGGTAAGTTGTGTTTTTTTCTCGGAGCGGGAATTTCAATGACTCCTCCATCCTGCCTACCAAGTTGGTGGCAGATTAATCACGCAATTCTCGATTCTTTAGCTAACGAAACATTGGATATCATACCAAAAATAACAGAACTCGTGGATTTAATTAAAAATAGAGAATCCGATGGACAACTTCCTCCAGAATTCGTTTCAGAAATTGTTACTAATCGAATAGGAAAATCGTATTTTGAAGTCTTGAGGGTGTTAGAAAGCAACGCACCTAACGAATCTCACTCATGGCTGGCCACATTAGCTAAAGCGAATTTACTTAAGGTCATCATCACGACAAATTTTGATACATTGGTCGAACAGGCTTTTGAAAGACTTGGTACGCCATTAATGGTATTATTAGATCCCGAAGATTATGTTTCAATTGGTGATATTGTCAAATTTACTTCAGATCCAGAGTCTCCTTGCCTGCTTTTAAAGCTTCACGGAACATCGACAAGACCTGACACGTGTATTGACACATTAGCACAAAGGAAAAAGGGATTAAACCCAATTATATCTAATGCCTTGAATGACATTGGAATGTCTACTTTTATGGTATTTCTTGGATATTCCGGTGCTGATTTGGAAGCAGAACCAAATTATCTTGGTCTACGACAACGAATGAACGAGGCTCCTGGACTCATGTGGCTTCAATATAAGGGATCAGATGCGTTGAATGTAGTCAAGGAATTAGCAAGTTTATACGGTCCCAATCGTGGTTTTATCGAGTACGGTTTATTACCCGATTGGTTCGAAAATTTAAGGGATGCCTTGCCTCCATCAATTCTACCTCCAGTTAAACAAGAATTCTCAGAACAACAAGTCAGAGAAATTAAATCAAATAACGAGAGTACTTTAAAACAGAAAGTTCAAGCGTGGGCTTCAAATGTTGGATTCGGTGAGAGTCTAATCGTGCTTTCAGATATCGGAATCCACGCGGGTTTTTATGATGTCACTAAATCGCTCTTGGAAGAATTCTTTGATAAAACTGAAGAAGAACAACTAACTACCTTTGGTAAAGCATTATTATACGAACAATTGGGAAACGCAGAACGTAATAAGGGTAATATTAAAATTGCAAATAATTATTTCAACATGGCGTGTGAGATATTTCAAGAAATTGAAGAAGTTGAAGCATATCATGTTGCTTCCCAAGGACGAGGTGACACTAACTTGCATTTAGGTAACTTTGAGGAAGCCGAAAATGACTTCAAAGCGTATATGAATTATGCTAATACAAAGGGTGACACTGAAGATTATTTAAGTGCCCTTCAAAATCTTAGTAATCTTTATAGGCAGACGGATCAATTCCAAGCTTCCCTCGATTTAGCAAGAGAAATTGAAGAAGTTTCTGAAAAAAACGGTTTGGAATTCTATAAGGCTCAGGGAATGTTTAACTGTGCTTTAGCACTCAACGCTCTTGGAGAGAACGACCTCGCTGAACAATATCTTCTTGATTCAATTGAAATCTTCGAACGGTTGGGGTTTATTAATTATCTTTCTCAATGCTATATGGAATTATCCCGATTATATTTTGATAAAGGTTTAACGGGAAAAGCAAATGAGTTGTTAATAGACGCAGAAAATAATGCCTATTTAGTTGGCGACGAATTACGAATCATTAGGGTAAAAAAAATTAAAGCTGATTTTCTGATTAAAAAAGGTAACTTCTCAGAAGCAATTCCAATTTTAGAGGATATCTTTTCTAAGGTACAAGACCACGGTGATATAGACCTCATGCTTGCTATTATGCAAAATCTTGGATTAGCAAATCAAATGAATGGAAACGAAGACGAGGCTTTAAAAATCTATGAAAAAGCAGTTAGAATTGCCGAAAGCGCAGGAATTGATTCCAAGTCTGCTGGAATAAGAATCAACATTGGAATTATATTTGAACAACAAGGAAACCTTGAAGAAGCACTTTCTTATTATGAGGATGCTGAAGGTGTTTTTAAAAAATTGGGCATGTTGGAATCGCTGTCTGAAGCACAAGGAAATATGGGTAATGTTTACTTCCGACTTGGCAATTTGGATGAAGCCAAAATTTTCTATGAAAGGGCTTTAGAAACATCAGAAAAAATCCAGAATGTTGACAATATTTTAAGGAATCAATTTAACATTGCTAATGTTCTTGGTCAATCGGGCGACTATGCTGGAGCAAAAATAAAGTACAAAACTGCAATAGAAACAGCGAAAAAATATGAACTCTTAGCCTTAAAAGACGCTTTTCAAATTAATTACGCTGGATTTTTATTTCAACTCGAAGATTATCAAGAAGCGATTGAATATTATGGCGATGCTTATGTTTCTAGCGTTGGTCGAAAGGATTACAATCAAGCAGGAATTGCGATGTATTATTCCGGGTTAGCATATTTCAAATTGAATGAAATTGAAAAAGGTATCAAATCGCTAGAAGAAGCTTTAGAGTCTTGGGATGTTTTAGATGAACAACCTAGCCAATATGAAGAGGTGCTTTCAATCTTAAATCAAGCGAAGCAACAATCAAAATTATAATAAATCTAAACTATTATTTTGCGAATATCCATTATTATTTTAAGCGTGGTGCCAAAACCTACATACATCACATTGGTAAATTTCAATAAATGACCTGGATCGGTTGGTCCTAGAGATCATTCTTCTCGAAATCATTAAAGATCCGCACTTCTCGCAAAATAACCTTCCATCCATGCTATAATCAAACTGTACTGTCATGTAAAATCACCTTATCATTTTTAAAAAATGATCCGACTTCTAAAAAACGATGTGATATGACGGTGATATTTCATTTATAATATGGGAATAAAAACGAAAAGACTTTCAGAAATATAATGAGTCGAATTTTTACCCGTGTTTAGGAAATGAGAAGATTTGTAATTATCATTCATGCCAGAATCGACAGATGATACATTGGTGTATTTTCACAAATTTTACGGTTTCTGATTGGTATGGCATCAACACTTGTCGCATTAAACCACCACACTTGTCACAATAAGGCGAATGAGTTGATTTTGAATTATTTACGACCATTATATTATATATTATTTTTTTTTTATTTAAGACTACAGATAAAAATATATTTTCTTGACATTCGTACGAAATTTTCTGTCTTTTTTAAAACGATAAAATACTCAAAGAATTTTTACTTTTATGGAACTCATATATGACCCTCAAGTGAGAACCAGTGTTTGCAAATTACGCACTGGCGTATCTTTGTAAACTTCTTTATCTCAGAATCGTTTGTTGCTAAGAGCCTATTTGCCATTTTACCGCCACATTTATTACAGTGCTCGTAATCAAACGATACATAACTTTTCTTTTGCGTTGCCATATTGCTTCCTTTAAGCATTTGTTTTAAATATTATTAAACAAAAAATGTCAAATGTATTTAAAAAACCCTATAATAATAATAAGAAAATAGACCTTTATAAATTTATTCAAATGATCGTTTAAGGAAAAGCTTTACCTCTTTTATGAATCTTTTTCATAAGATTCGAGCCAAAAAAATCAAATAATTAATGGCTTTTATACAAAATGCCTATAAATCTTAAAAGCCAAATTCGAAATAAAAAAAATAAAATTACACATGTAAAATATTAAACTTCATTGATCAAACGATGTGATTATCCAAATTGGGCTGGACCATGCCATGTGATTACCTTCCATAAAAACTCTTAAATAATATAAAACGAATAACTCCTCTTTTTTTGAATGTTTCATCAAAATATCAGTTATACATATCGAGTCCGTGTATTGCGTGTTAATTATCTTCTTATTAGTTGTATTAGTAATAAATATCTCTGAATTTCTTATAATTTCAAACTTTATTAAGGGTAAAGGGCTTGTTATGGCGATTTTCACAATGCGTTCGTTAATTAAATCAAGATTCTCTTCTAAACATATTATATCTCCCATAAAATACTTCTTTAAAGAAAATTCAATTACAATTCTAGGTCCTGTTGTTCCGTATGTTTTTCGATTTATAAATGCATTCCACAATGCTTCTTTAGTTAAGTGATCCGCCCAAACACCCATGATTCCTGAAGGATATAGACCATTATCGAGATCTACCGGGCCTGAAGGATAGGCTCCAAAATGATCGTCTCCTCCTGCAGTAAATCCGAGCTTATACCCTCTTAATAAAGCGTCTAGAACGAAACTACCTTTTCGTTCGAGGATCGGGCCTCTTTTAAGAGCGTATCTTCCGTATCCATAAAACTTATATCGTGGAGGTAATGGATTTCCATTTGAATGGGAAGTTTCTTGATTTCCCCATGTTGAATAAATTTCAACTAATCTTTCGACATCGTTATCAAAATAATCCCAATTGCGAAATCCAGGCCTTAGAGCCGTGTGATGTGATATTAAAAGAACATTGTCTTTATATTCTTTTAGAAACTTGTTTAATTTTTGAGGTGAATTGTATTTATTTATTTCAGAACGCAATATAGGAAGCTTATTATTAAAATAATAAACACAAATATCTCCATAACCCGTATACCATGTACCATATTCGTATCCAAAAATTGAAACGAACTCCCCGTCCTTGTTGTACTTATTAACGATAGAATTTATCTCCTTAAAATCATCTTCTGATGTTTCGTAAAGGTGATCGCGCTCTGTACTAGTACCAAAATCAAGACCTGCGTTGATAAGATTTTCGAAATAATCCGAAATATCTAGCATTCCATCGCTTTTATTCGTGTGACCGTGAATATATCCCCAAAATAGTCTTTTATTATTATTAAGTTCATTTCGACATTCGAAAATATTAGATAAAAATGTTTTTTTTTGGTAGGATACTTCGATATTATAAAAACCTGCCATTGCAGGTCCCATAGTTTCAATACGGAATACTCCTTGAGTTCTTTGTTCTATTGACACGTCCTTGATTCTGGATTTATTTCCATTAATCGAATTATAAAAAAAATTCAAATTTCCTTTCAAGGTTTCGACAACATTATTGTATTTATCTTCTACCCTAAGAATAGTTCTAATGGGCTGTCCTGGAAAGACGATTGACGGTGAAATCAAGGTTAAATGATCGAATTTTTCACAGATAACTTCAATTGTAGGATTGTTCAGGATTTTAAATTTTTCATTTTTACCAGTTTCTATAAAAATCTCGATCTTTTTATTCTTTTCCGATATTGATTGCGTAAGCGTGTTGAAGATTTCAAAAACTAAAACCTCCCCTTTATCCAAGCCTTTTTCTTCTGATAATATAAATCGAGCCTCCAAATCTTTTCCATTAACGATAATTGGGAAGAATTTATGATTTTTATGCGTTGTAAGTCTTGAAAAACCAGCTTCATTCGGATTATTGGCTTGTAAAATATACCAATCATTTTTGTTGTTTCTGCCTCCCCTAAAGCGAAAAATTAAGCAAGAATCGATAGGGAGAGGTATTTCAAGCGAAAATGAAATTTTAATGTTAACAAATTGGCGTACTTTTACGCAAGCAGGGTGGATTACTATGTCCCGAAGGTTCAATCCGTGCATTAAGAGATTTAAGAATTGATGTCAAAAATATATAATGAATATTTATTATAAGCTATTAAGTTTGGATTATGATAATATTATAAATGCCCGTTTTTAACGAGATTTAGAATAATTTTATGTTTTATTGTTTCAATGTTTGAATTTTTAGAATTATTATTGAATGCTTGATTTACATCTTTTTTTTGTATGATATTCTTAATTGATGGTTTATTACTCATGACATATCCTGATGGGATTTTAATTAAATTTATTTATGTTATCGATGTGTCATTAAAATTGATTTTTATAAGACTTTTAGGCAAGCTTGAGAAAATCCGAATCAGTAATGATTCCAACGAATTGATTGAATTCCTTTACTAAAACTGCAGGATAATTTGTTAATAAGTTAGAAATTGCCTTTATTGACCAATTTTTTTCTATTTCTGGAAAGGGCAATTGCTTGAGGTCTAAAACATTCACATTTTTCAAATCAGGATGATCAGCGATGATTTTTTGAATTTTCTTTGCCGTCAAGCTTCCTAAGTTTTGATTCGAATCGATAATTGGTACCTGAGATAAGTCGTGCTTATTCATCAGATCGATTGCATCCTTGATACTTGATTGCGAATTAATGGATATTATTTGTTTTGTCATTATTTCGCGAGCTGTTTTGTATATATTATTTTTTTTTATTCTTTCTTGTTCTAAATATTCAAAGATCCTTTTTACTTTGGAATATGGAGGGTCCATATCGTTATTTTCGATTCTAGATATTGTAGATTGAGGTATTTTTAAAATCCTTCCCAATTCTTTTTGACTAATGTTTAATTTAGTGCGCTTTTTCTTGATTTCGTCTAGTTCAGGAAATTTTATCATTATAATTCGCTCTTGAAATATATCTGTCTTGCATTTTCCATGCGTTTAATGCATATTTTTTACCTTTCATATTTATAAACAAAATATTATTTATTAATTTAATTAGTTAGTTGTTGAATATAATATTATAACCGCAAAAAGGTGATATATTGACTAAAACTTATGCAGAGATCAACGCTAAAATAAAAGACGGAACGGCCGTTGTTTTAACTGCCGAAGAAATGGTTAAATTTGTCGAAGAAAACGGGACGGCAGTTGCGGCTGAAGAGATCGATATAGTTACTACTGGGACTTTCGGACCTATGTGTTCAAGCGGGGCATTCTTGAATTTCGGTCATTCTGATCCTCCCATCAAATTCGAGCACATTTGGTTAAATGATGTCCACGCCTACCATGGAAACGCTGCGGTGGACTGCTATATCGGTTGTACAAGGATGGCAGATGTGAGTCCATTCGAATACGGTGGAGGACATGTTATTGAAGATTTAGTTGCAGGTAAACCAATACGCTTACGAGGAAATTCTTATACGACTGATTGTTATCCTTTAGCAGAAATTAGCACAGAATTTACTATTGACGATATTAATCAAGCGATTTTATGCAATCCACGAAATGGTTATCAGAGATATGTATGTGCTGTAAATAGTACCGATAAAACCTTATATACATATATGGGAAAGCTTTTACCGCGTTTTGGAAACGGGCATTTTGCCGGTGCTGGTGCTTTAAGTCCATTAAGCAACGATCCCGATTATGAGACAATTGGTATAGGTACTCGGATCTTTCTTGGTGGAGGTGTGGGGTATGTTGTTGGAGAAGGCACGCAACATAGCCCTACTAGTAGGTTCGGAACTTTATTCGTTAAAGGAGACCTTAAACAGATGTCTTCGGAATATTTAAAAGGAGCTACATTCGAAAGTTATGGTACAACTATGTTTGTAGGTCTTGGGATTCCCATTCCCATTTTAAACGAGGGATTGGCAAGAAAAACAGCAATAAGTGACGAGGAATTAATAACTGATGTTATTGATTATGGAGTACCAAGAAAAGATAGACCGACGATTAGAACAGTTAATTATAAAGAATTAAAAAGCGGTACGATCGAAATAAATGGGAAAAAAGTAAAATGTTCGCCATTGTCTTCCTTCTATCACGCTAAGAAGATTGCAGAAACTCTTAAATTATGGATACAAAAAGGAGAATTTCTTCTTAATCCTCCCGCAGAAACTTTATCGACGGATAGGATTTTTAAACCCATGAAAGTATCTTCTGAAATCAAATTTGTAAAAGATATCCGTAAAAAAGCCGAAATCTGCTATGATGACTGCGATATAAAAATAGTTGCAGAAAAGATCGTTGAAAAAAACATAAATCATATCGTAATAACGGATAGGGAATATTATCTTAAAGGAATCGTTACGAGTTTCGATATCACGAAAGCAATGGCCAAGGAAAAAAAAATTTTAGAAGATATAATAACTAAAAAAGTTATCACGACCATGGATAACGAACCGATTTCAAACGCAGCAAGAAAGATGAGATCAAACAATATTTCCGCATTACCCGTTATAGACGATAGCAATAAAGTTATTGGTATAATCACTTCCGAGGAGTTGATGTAAAACGACAATCATAAATGTAACCGTGCCTTTTGAAATCGTTCAAAGTTTAAACGATTACTCAAGCATCGTAAACGAAATTTTAAAAGAAGATGTGTCCTTGACTATTTTAAAATTTTCAACGGATTCAAATGGCGTTAAAATGCTTTTAGATTTACCTGAAGACAAAATAAAATCAATCACGGAATCATTGAAAAGTAGAAACATCCTTGTAAACAGAAAAGGAAGGGTTTCTATTGATAAAGAAAAATGCGTGGATTGTGGTGGGTGCATCTCATTGTGTCCAACCGAAGCTTTACATTTTGATATAAACTTTCAGCTTGAATTTACCGAAGATAAATGCATTGGTTGTAATTTATGCCTCGATTCGTGCCCACGTCAAGCGATAGAACAAAATTAATCAAATAGATATTTTTTTATTATTTTTTCAAGAATTATTTTTATAAAATACGACTATATTAATTAAAATTTAAATATCCAGGTTGCTTTAGCATTTTGTGGTAATTTCTAATAGTGATGACAATAATATCAAAACTAATACTAAAAACTTTAGACAAAAAGATAGACCAGTTTTTACGCTTAATGGAAAAGACTATGTTTTTCGCATCCGATCGTTAATATTCTTATTTTTCGGTGCACCTATACTGTCAATAATCATTTACATTCTTTTTTGTCTGAAGATTAATCACTGGATATATGAAGCAATCTCTAATCAAATTTCGTTCCTGATAAATATTTTATTTAATGTCGAGTCTCATGTTGTTATTTCTCCTGATAAGATCGATCCACCTGCTATTTTCGTTCCTTTTTTAGATCACTATCTCTTTATGTCTGCGGGATGTATCGCCGCACCCATTTTCAGCTTTTCAATAGGATTTATTATATGCATCCCATCCCCATTAAACTCCACTCATAAAAAGATATTTTATTTTAGAAAAATTTTAGTTTTGATTGTTTCCTTAGTAGGGATTCATCTATTAAACCATATTCGCATGATTGTTACTTTATATTTCGCTTACAACGGTTTTGACTTCGATGTTTTTCATGTTATTTTATCATTTGTGTCAGCTATCGGTGGTGTGATATTTATTGTTCTTTTATTTAACAAAGTAACCCCAGAAATTTTCATTGGTTATTACTATATTTATTTATTAGTGAGTAGAACTAAAAAATTTAAAAAAAAGATGATTATGATATTAGGTTTTTTATTAGTATTAATGTTTCTGATGATTTTTGTGTTATATTTCGTTGATTATCCTATTTAAGAGCATTTCTTGAACTTACGATAATATCCCATTACTATTATAGCTCCTAAAATCCCAAATATCAATAAAAATGCAAAAGGCTCGAATCCAGGGAATTCCATCCCTGTGGCTTCTAAGAAATCCCCAAGTTCGTCATCACTAGTGTCGTTATCGTTGCTAGGATCTGAATCTGCCTCTCTTATCTCAAAGTCAGTAAAACTATAATCGTAAATAGAAGGATCACTGGAATCCTCAATCCGAATTTTGTAATGGTCTCCGTAATCAGAAACATGGGGTACTGTCCAAGAGTGAGATCCATCGTTTGGAGTATTTAATGCAATATCATCTTGATAAAAGTAATCTCTATAGTAGAGCTTTATGTTTACATTAGTTATGCCCTCGGTTGCCATCCATGTTATTGTCTGAGTAGTCCCTGCTTCCCAGGAGGTCGCATAGGCAGGATCTATAACAGAAATTGCGAATATTCTAAACACTTCGCTTATTACAAATGTAGAACTATTACTGGAATCTTCTATTCTTATTTGATATGAATTTCCGTAATTCTCGTAGGTGGAGGCTAATGTCCAAGAATACAATCCATTGTTTGGTGTATTAGGGTTGATTGAGCTATGATAACTTCCTGCATAATAAAGGGAAATGTTTACATTAGCAATTTCTCCCGTTGATGTCCAATTTATTAAGTGTGTAGAACTAGCCATCCAAGAAGTAATAGAATTTGGAGTAATTATAGATATTGTATCGCTAACACGAACCAGATGAATTGAATGTTCACTGTTTGTATTGTTATTATTTATATTACTTAAATTCACAGCAGGTATGACTAGAATGCTGGTAGATAGAATAATCATGGATATTATTATAAAAAATAATCTTTTGGATTTATTCAAATATTTCACCCACTTTTTTTTTAAATTTTTGTATTTTGTTATTAATAACAATTTCTTGTTTATTTATAAAATAATAAGGACCAAATTTGTACATAAAAAATTAAAAAAATTTATTCGAAAATAATTTCTATCAAAAAAACTTAAGAAAAAGTTTTATATATTTTTCAATTAATCTTTGGTAATTGTTTCGTAGACATCGTGTATTCTAGGGGAGTTTTTCCTAATAGCAACGCATCTTTCCTCCTCGCAACCTCTCAATATTGAGATCAACTCGTTTATGTGAATGGTTGGAATATCGAGCTCTACACCGTAATATTTTGCCATTTTTTCCCTATATTCTGGTTTGCTAAGTGTATATAGGCAAGTTGGACATGGCATCAATAAGAAATCTGCTTCCGCATTTTCTGCACTTTTGAGCTTTTTGAATGTTATTTCGAGCGCTTCCTTGGGATGGATGACGATTTGACTTGCACCCCAACCGCAACAGCTTTCCTTTTCTTGATAATCAACTGGAGTACCTCCAAATAATAATATTAGATCTTCTAACTTGCTCTTGCTTGCCAAATAATCTCTTATATTGTTCTTGTCTCGTCCTAAATTTAAATAATGGCACCCATAATGGACGGCGACTTTAAGTCCATCTAAATCGTATTTAAGTGTGCTTAGGAGATCGTCCTTGATGAGATAAAGAAAATCTAAATCGTGAACGAGCTTGAGCTGAGGTTCTTGTAAGATGTCATATTTTCCAGGATACGATTCTCCGCCCATTTTAATTCTAACATCATTAAGTATATCTTGTGTTTTTTTTTTTACTTCGGTGCTTTTTAAGAAATCTCTTCCCCGAAGGAGAGAATTATAGCATCCATTACAGGATAATAATAAAATATCCGCTTGATGAGCGATTTCGTTCAAGTTTCTTTCGTTTATAGCACAAAATTGGGCTCTCGTTATCAAATTTCTTTGAAAGAAAGTTCCACTGCAACACGATTGATTCTCACATATTGAAACATCCAATCCAAGCTCCACAAGAAGGTCTTCAATCCCCCATCTAACGCCTGGGAAATACTTTTCTAAGCAAGACTTGAATAAACAAATTCTTTTACCTCTAAAATATTCTAAAGTTTTATCGCCATATTCTTCTTTAATTTCCTCTATGTTAAGGGCCATATTGTTCATTAGAATCACGGGTTTCTGTTAAATAATACTTTCTTTATCTATTTTATGTTTATGATTTTTTCTTTGACTTGCCTTGAAAACATATTTAATACGAGCAAAATTACAAATCTCATCAAGTTCTTTTATTCTATCCTCTGAAATTGTTGGTCCTAAGGGTTCTTGAATTACCGTTCCGTTAGTTAAAAACCGTTCAGCCATCTCGACATATTTTCTCAAGTCGTTATATCTGGGACCATAACCCTTTTTAAAAGATTCGTTTCTTAAATTCAAGATCAAAAGCGGCATGTTAATGCCTTTTTTTGGGCATACTCTCTTACATCGTTCGCATAAAAAGCAATACCAAATATCTGAATCTTTCAAGACGCTCTTATCCCCTCGAAGCACTTTTGTAATTATTTTTCTAATGTTAAAATTCGATATCTTCGAAGCAGGACACTCGCCCACGCACTTTCCACACGAAATACATTGAATTATGTTCTTATTTTCTTCGACATCTTCTATAAGTTCATTGAAAAAATCGTCATTCCAATCCGAATCCGAGTTAGGGTCATCCATTGGTCTTGTACCATCGCAAAAAGATTTAATCCTATGGAGGAAATCGTTGTTCATTGTAAAAAAAGTATTAGTTTTTTTTTATAAACGATGGGATATTTTTTATTAATATAGATAGGTAAAGTGTTAATAGTTCTGGTTAACTTGTTGTTCTTTATTCTTTTCAAGATTACTCACTCTGATTTCAAGCAAGCTAAGCGATTCGATGATATTATTTATTTTAGAATTTATTTCTTTAAATTGATGTTGTAAGGTTCCTAATTGATCCAAGGCCCAATATCTTACAGAAGACTCTTTTATTGGATCAATAAACCATTTAAAGATATTAATCACGAAATTCCTATTGTCTAGCTTATTAATACCAATATTTTGATCGTTGGTAAATAGGTCTATATCTCCAATTGCAACTATTTTTCCCCGTCCATAAATCCTGTATGTCGCTAAAACTATGGTCCTTTCGTTTAGTTGATTATCTTCGAATTCCCATTGTTGCGTGGCGTTATTGTATACCTCTGACCAAGTTTTACTTCCGTTTTTAATTATTAAGGGCGTAGCAAGATTATTCAATATAAAAGAGCAGGTTCCTCCTATGACGATTTCTCTTAGTTTATCGTTTATTTTTGATTCAGGAAATTCTTTTATTGACAAGATGCTACTACAATTTTGATTTTTTATGTTCTTTTCTTTTATGATGTTTTTTTCAAAGAAAATCCCAAAATATGGGCCCGTTAGATCGTTTAGATTGGTTTTTTGAATGTAATCTGAGCCATATTCGCTTATTAATAGCAAACAACCTCCTTCTCTAACAAAATCCACGATACTTTTAATTTCTACTTGCGAAAAATAGCTTGATACGGGATTTCCAATAACGAGAATATCGACATTATCTAAAATTTTTTTTTTTATTTCATTTACTTCGTTTTTTAATAGTTGAAAACCCATACTCAAGAGGAGATTGGAGAATTCTGAAAATTCTTCGTCATTAAAATTTACCATTTCATTGTGAGCAAGGTTAAAAAGTATTGATAGCTGTCTTGAAAAAGTCATTCTTAAACAATAACTTCAATTTAATAAAGTATATTTCTAGAGAAAAAACACCTATAAAAATCAATACTTCTCCGAAAAATTTGTTGAAATCCTTGGTATTGCCTCTTTTTTTAAAGATGGATAAGTTTTATTATTTTCTTTCATATTAAAAAAATGGAAGTAATAATTCTTATAAAATTACATTTGATATCAGATGAACAAGAATAACATTGCGATCGTTGGACTATCTTGGGGAGACGAGGGTAAAGGCAAGTTTGTCGATTACCTCGCTCAAAAAGCAGATATCGTGGTAAGGTTTCAAGGTGGAAATAACGCCGGACATACCGTTGTAGTAGACGATCAAAAATACAAGTTTCACATTATGCCTTCAGGTGCATTACAAGAAAAAGAAGTCGTAATAGCAAACGGTTTAGTAGTTGATCCTAAGGTTCTTCTTGAGGAAATCGACAAAATTAAAGAACTTGATAAATCTTTAAACTTAAAACTCAGCTCCACAGCACATGTAATCCTCCCCTTTCATAAAACCTTAGATGGTCTTGAAGAACAAGCCAAAGGTAAATACGCTGCAGGAACAACAAAAAGGGGAATTGGGCCCGCGTATGCCGATAAAGCCGCACGGTGGGGTATTAGGGTTTTTGACTTAATTAATCCAATTATATTGAAAGAAAAGATAACAAGATTATATGAGATCAAGAAAAAAATTATCTGCGCTTTCGATCCCGATTGGTGCGACGATATTGAAGCAATTTACAACGAATATAAAGGATATGGCGATAGATTAAAACAATATGTCGTAGATACTGCATGTTACTTGAACGAACAAATCGATTCGGGAAAAAGAATCATTTTTGAAGGCGCTCAGGCAACATTATTAGGAATAGACCATGGATATTACCCCTATGGGACATCTTCTAACGCAAACGCCTTGGGAATTTGCCCTGGAACGGGCGTTCCACCAAAAAAGATCGGTACAATAATTGGAGTGGTAAAAGCTTATACTTCACGAGTCGGACAAGGTGTTTTTCCAACTGAGCTATTTGATGATACGGCAGATCAAATACGAGAACAGGGACAGGAATTTGGGACGACAACGGGAAGACCGCGCCGAATCGGTTGGCTTGATTTATTTAACATCAAGTACAGCATAATGATAAATGGTATTGAAAACATTGTAATTTCGCTTTTAGATGCTTTAGAAGGTGTTAATCCTCTAAAAATCTGCGTCGGTTACGAACTTGAAGGAAAAAGACTTTCGAGTTGGCAAATTCAACCCGAGATTATCGAAAAATGCCAACCTATTTATAAAGAATTCAAAGGATGGAAAGCAAAAACTGCAAAAGAATGGTCCGAGATTGCACGACAGGGTTTTAACGCTTTACCGGACGAAATGAAGTCGTATGTTCAAGCAATAAAGGAAGAATTAAATATAGAAATTGCAATGGTTTCAATAGGTCCAAATAGAAGTGACACCATCGTATTAAAGGAAGATCTATTTTAGATTGCTTTACAGGAAGTGTTTAATCTAAATATCTAGTTTTCACTCTTTTTTGGAGGTTTAATGCAACATCCTTATCGAATAGTCCTGGTTCGATTTTTAAAGTATTAGCAGCACCACACGCTAATGCAAGTTTGAAACATGTTTTTAAAGGCTTGTTAAAAATATATTGTGAGATAAAAGCTCCCAAAAAAGCATCTCCACAACCAACAGTACTAATAGTCTTATTTAAAGCCACAACTCCGTATATTGTTTTTTCTTTAGTAAGTAATATTGCTCCTTTGCTACCTAATGTTATTAAAATGACTTCTATGTCATACTTTGAAAGTAAAAATCTTGATTTTAATGCAATATCCTTAATATTGTCAAGTCCGTTTTGAAAACAGATATTATTGAGGGTAGAATCGTTCAAAATTTCAGCTAATTCATGTATATTAGGTTTGATAATGGTTGGACCAACCTTGACAGCTTCTATTAAGGACTCTCCGCTTGAATCCAACACTGTAGTAACATCTTTCGTTTTTACCATTTTGATGAGTTTCTTATAAAAAGTTTTAGGAACACCATTTGGTATGGAACCAGTTATTACTAAAATGTCTTTTGAGTTGATTTTAGAAATTAAATATTTGCTTAACTCATCTAATTCTTCTGCTCTAAGCTTGAATCCTTGAGTTCTAATGTGTGTCGTGGTGTTATTTTTTAGATCAATGATTGTTTTGTTGGATCTGGTTTCTCCTTTTAATGGAAAAAAGTAATGCTTGAGATTATTAGATGTTAATGAGGTTGTATAAGATGATATTTCGTTTTTTCCAACGAATCCTATTATTTCAATTAAGTTATCTTGTAAAAATTTCGATGCACTTAATGCAAAAGAAACTGCCTTCCCAACAGGGACAATAACTGATTGAATTGCTTTGAATGTTTTCCCCACTTTAAAATCATTAATTAAAAAAATTTCGTCCAAGGACGGATTAAGCATTAGGCAATAAATCATGATTTAAAGTTAAAACAATGCATTAATATATTAAGTTATCAAATATAACAACTATTAAAAAAATATATGGAGATATTAAAATGTCGAAAGTAGAAATAACTCAAGAAAAGATCTATTTAGTAATAGCATTCGTCTTCAGCTTAATTGGTTCAATTTTAGTACTTGTTGCCGATTTTGCTTATGGATATCGTTACGGTTATTATGTTGAATCTTGGTTTTGGATTAATAGTGGTACTGCTATTTATGGTGCTATTGTTATATTAATGGGAATTTTATTGTTAACAAGTAGCATTATCTCAATATTAGGATTTGTGAAACCCGAAATCATACCAAAGATAGTCGTATTAATCGGAATGATCTTAGCTCTCGTCGTAGTAATAATCTCTGCTTTAGGTATTGGAGTAATTGCTATAGAATTTGGGGATTACGACTGGGGTCCTGAAGCAGGGTTTTACGGGGCAATTATCGGTGGAATTTTAACTGCATTATTCCTATTTCTCGCTTGGCGAGAGAAATAATTTTTATTTTTTTTATTACAAGATTGATTTTTTTAAAAAAAGAGAAGAAAAAAAAGATTTTTTAACTTACGATGTCAATAGGCATTGTATATATCATGTTTCCGCAATGAACGCAATAGACCTGTCCCTTAGTGTCGATTTGTTCGCTCATTCTTCTAGTAAATTTAGCACCGCATTCGTTGCAAAACGAGATGCGAGCAGGATCTTGATAGGGGCGGCCGACAGGGGTCTTTACTTGGATTGGCTGTTGAGGGGTCACATTTTCTATAGAGGTTTGTTTAACGGGTTTTTGTTTGCCCGAAATGGCATAATACAATGCTTCACAGAGTTTGTAAATGCCCATTCCAATACCCTTGAGCAAGTAATAGATGCCCTTGAAGATGTAATAGATTAAATATGCTACTCCCTTAAGTACATAATACACGAGAATTACTGCCAATGCTATAACTGCAAATGCACCAATGATTAACAGTATTTGAGCTAATAGGGGGATCGTTGCGAACCAATTTGCGAATTCTTGCCAATAAAACAGGATTGTTTCTGCTTCACTCATTTATTTCACTATTTTAATGTTTATTTTTCTAAGTAACGAATGTTAAATGTGAATTATAAAAAATTTGGAGTCCAATTTTCGTTCGAAAATTAAGTCTTTAAAAGAAATAATTGGTATTATTTCAAACAAACTAATCCAAAACGATATGTATATTTCTTTGGAGGCCACTCCAAGGCGATATTGATATTTTTTGCAGTACGGTCCATATTCACGCCTGCACCCGTCATCGAATAATGCCGTTCTTCTGGATTCCGACAGGGTTGTTGGGTTAGATATGTACATTTTTTAGACGCATTTTCGCAAATTTTACATTTTTCTGGCCATAACACGAAAATATTTTCTTTATCCTCATTGAGAGTTTGGAGAAAAAAAGAAATTTCTCTATTTGCTTGTTTGTTTATTAGATCATTCAATTTTCTTTGAAAAACTGGGATATGCGTATAGTTTAAATCTTCAATATGTTCTAGAATAAACTCATTCTGGTCAATTTTTATATAAATCAGAAAAAATCGATTATAAGTAGCAATTTTTGTATCAAGGATATCCGCTGCTGGAGGGCACGACCACGATGTTCCATAATTTGGGCATGTGAACTTCTTGCTCACACAATATGAGTGCACATTTGGATCAAAGATGATATCTTTGAAAGAAATTTCAATAGTAGGCATTATTTAATATAGATTTTGATTCAATTATGAGAAATCAGTAATTGCATATGAATACATGAGATTTTATGATACTAAAAAAATTTTTTTCCTTTAAAAAGAAGGAGAGAATATATGAATAAATACTCCTTGGTTATAAAATGCAAACTTTAACGCTAACAAAATCGGTTAAAATAATATCTACTCGATCGCTTGCAATAATAAAAAATGCTTTGGAAAATTTACTTCAAGTTCCAAACGAAAAACTTAAGCCAAAAATTATTTCTGAATTACTAAGGTATTTTAATCTCAAATTTTCTCAAGAAGGATTTAAGATTAAAGTATTTGTGGCTTATACACGAGATGATCCTTCAGGATTCGTAACTTGTCAAATTGATCCGCATTACAGGAGTTATGGAAGAAAATGCGCCACTTTTGGATGGCTTTTAACTAAAGATCGACAATGTTACGAGGAATTGCTAAAAAGATGCGAGAGGTTTGCAAAGAAAAATAAAATAAGACGATTGCGTGGTAATATTAATTATCCTAAGGGTATTGGGGGCATAGGTGTTCAGATTCAAGGTTTTTCACAAGAAATGCTATATGGTGTGCCTTTTAATGAATCTAGGTCTCACTTAAGGAGCAACCTACAACATTTGGGATATATTCTTGAATCATTATATTCCTGTGTAAAAGTTAATTCAAATATATGGGCTTCGGGAAAAAAACCAGATAGAGCGTTCAGATTTGAATATCTCACCCTTAATCAGTTAAAAAATAAGAAACAAGAAATTTTGGATCTTGCTAAAGATTCGTTTTATTCGATTTTACCAGACTCTTCTGGAGGAAAAGAAAGATTTGACGAAATTCTCTCCATTCAAGCCAAAATTAAGCCATTTCTTCGAAAATTGAATGATCCTAGCAATTTAAAAGAAGTTTCTCAAAATCCTTCTTTTATAGAAGCTTGGGATGCGTGTAATTTGAAGGAAATTTCTCCATTAGCTCCTATTGCCATAGATCGGAAATCTGGAGAAATTGCTGGAATATTATTAGGAATTCCAGACATGTACGAAATTTGGCTTGAAAACACATTCTCTCGAGTAAATATCGACACGGCGATTATTCGAAGCAAATATAAAGGAAACGGGCTTTTCTCTGCCCTTAATAATTTAGGCCAATTGACCTGTCGCCTCTACGGAGCTCGCTATTTCGAAGGTACGACAATTTGGTCTAATAATATCGAAGCTGTGAGATCGATTTTCCCTCATTGTAAAATTATTAGAAAGCACGCTGTTTTTGAAAAACATCTTTTATAAGATCAAGATAGATCTTATAAAGAATTATTATTTAATATCTAATTATTAAGCTTAATTATTATTTAGCATTTAAACTGCTT
>JAEOUI010000001.1 GCA_016839425.1 Promethearchaeota archaeon | reverse complement strand
CTATTATCTAAATTGAAAACAATTAGATTGCGTTGAAAAATTCAATCTTTAATATTTCTTAAAATTTATTTTCGAATTTATTACTCTTCTCTGTATGAATTTTATAAA
This sequence comes from Promethearchaeota archaeon, assembly GCA_016839425.1. Next base: position 12,877 of record JAEOUI010000001.1, on the reverse strand, counting down.
CGATTAAAAATTAAATAAAATAATAAGAAAGAAAACTGGAGATTCATGGAAAATTATGGTAGAATATCACTTAAAACTGACCCTCCTTGGACCAGGCTCAGTGGGAAAGACGAGCCTTCTTAACAGGTTTATCCACGATCAATTTAGCCAATCGTATAGAATGACGATGGGCGTTGATTTCCTAAGCAAGAAGATCAAGTATAAGGAAGACGAGGTAACTCTGACAATCTGGGATGTTGGAGGTCAGGACCGATTTAAATTGATGCGCAGTAATTATTATAGTGGAACGAGCGGTGCATTATTAATATTTGACCTCACTCGTCCAGACACTTTTCAAAAAGTCAAGAACACTTGGTATCCCGAATTACTAAAGTACTGTGGAAAAGAAGTACCATTTATTCTCATTGGAAACAAATTAGATTTGATTAAGGAGATTGGTTCGACAATAAAGAAAAACAAGGCGTTTGAGTTTGCCAACGAAAAGAATAGCATCTATATAGAAACCTCTGCAAAAACCGGCCAAAGGGTTGAAGAAGCCTTCAACGAGCTTACACAAAAAGCCGCTCTAAAAAACAATATTCATTTGAATTAATAATACCACAAATTCGTATTTTTTCTTTATTGTATCAATTGAAAAGGATTCTATAAATGAAACGGGTAGAATTGCTTGCGCCTGCAAAAAATCTGAAAGCAATAAAGGCCGCAATTGGCCACGCAGATGCCGTGTATTTTGGCATTGAAAATTATAACATGAGAACCCGTTCGGAAAATTTCTCGCTAAGCGATATTTCTAAAATCGTTAATTTTTGTCACGAAAACCATCTTAAAGCATACTTGGCCACGAATATTCTTGTTTACGATAACGAACTCGAAAACATTAGAGATTTATTAACGAGAGCAAGCGATGCACAGATAGATGCCGTTATCGTTCACGATCTAGCAGTCTTAGAAATAGCGAAACAAATAGGTATTCCTTTTCACATTTCTACACAATGTAACGTCTCAAATTCCTTATCAGCTAAATTTTACGAGAATTTAGGAGCAAGTAGAATCATTCTCGCCCGAGAGCTTTCCCTCGAAAAGATCAAGGAAGTCAAGCGCAATTTAACGAGTTCGGAAATAGAAGTATTCGTTCACGGAGCCATGTGCAGTTCGATAAGCGGAAGGTGTTATTTTTCGCAAGATATTTGTGGTACCGAAGAAAAATCTGCAAACAGGGGAAGTTGCGTGCAACCATGTAGAAGACGGTGGTGGTTAAGGGAGGAAAACGGAACGGAATATATTTACGATGGCGTTCGTTTCATGAATTCTCGTGAGCTCTGTACGATTGCACACATACCTGAATTAATCGAAGCGAAAATAGATTGTCTTAAAATCGAAGGTAGGATGAGGCATCCACACTATGTCGAAATCGTGAGTAAGGTATATCGAGAAGCAATTGAAGCGTATTACGATGGGTCCTTTACAAAAAAAAAAGCAGGCAAGTGGGTAACCGAATTAAAAAAAGTATACAATAGAGGATTTACCACAGGATTTTATTTTAAAAGAGTGACTGAGGAGGATCAACAGCATAAATCGCCAGCTAACCTCTCACATTATCGATACATAAGGATTGGTAAAATTATTGATGGAAAATCACCTGATACCGCCATAATATTGCTAAATAACGGATATTTAGCTAAAAACGACGATATAATAATAATGGGAAGAAATTCAGATACATATATTCATCTTAAGGCTAAAAAAGTTAAATACGATGGAAAAGAAGTAAATAAAACTCCAAGGGGAACAAAGAAACAAAATATAATCATTGAATTACAGGTAGATGGAATTTTTTCCACCACGGGAACCGATATTGTGTATGTATTTACAGATAAAACCTTTGGAAAAGATTATAAACTTCCATGAGATTCATTAATCCTTGTTAATAATGATAATTTTTATCCTGAAAATTTAAAGATAAAAACAATATGAAAGTTTTTTAACCCATTGATAAAAAAGAAACAAAACTAATAATTTATTTACTACTTATATTATCACAAGATAAGTAAAATACACGACTATTGGGTAATCGTTCAATTGATTTATGACGTGATCATAGTAGGTGGCGGGGTAATAGGATGTGCTATTGCCCGAAATCTTTCGAAATATGATATTAACGTGGCTTTATTGGAGAAAGAGGCAGATATCGCTTCGGGAACCACGAAGGCTAATTCAGGAGTGGTTCACGCGGGCTACGCAGCAGATCGAAAGTACACGAAGAGAAACCTCTGTATTCGAGGCAATCAGTTGTATACAAAGGCACAAGAAGAGCTCAATTTTCCTTTTCGAAGGATAGGATCTTTCGTAGTTGCGTTGGAAGATTATCAGATTGAGGAATTAGAAACATATCGTAAGAACGGCGTTCAAGACGGAATTCCTGGGCTTGAGATGATTTTTGATAAGGAAAAGATACTCAAAATGGAACCTAACTTAACACCAGAAGTCGTTGCCGTCCTTCATGCACCCTCAGCGGGCATTGTAAGTCCTTACGAGATGACTTTTGCCTTGGCAGAAAACGCCGCTACTAATGGCGCAAAGTTTTTTCGCAACCAAGAAGTAATAAAAATCAAGCACCAAGATTATGTGTTTCATGTTAAAACGAGAACGGACGAATTTCAAGGAAATCATTTAATTAACGCTGCAGGACTTTATTCTTCAAGGATATCCAAGATGTTAGGCTTGGATTATTTTGATATCATCCCAAGGAAAGGAGAATATATCTTGTTTGATAGAAATTCAATTCGACTTAACAAGATCCTGTTTCCTTCCCCGACAAAAGTTTCAAAGGGTATTCTTGTTTGCCCAACGATACACGGTAACACCTTTGCAGGCCCAAATGCCCAAAACATCGTGGATCTCGACGATCTCTCCACTACAACAGCGGGGTTAAAGGAAGTTTTGGAGGGTGGGATGAGGCTTGTTCCAAATATGCCATTAAAAAGCACAATTCGAAACTTTGCGGGCCTGAGAGCAGTACCCGAATTAATGGACTTTATCATTGATAACACGGATGTTTACGGATTTATCAATGTAGCGGGTATCTTATCCCCAGGCCTTACGTCTTGCTTTTCTATTGCCGAGAAGGTCCAGGAATTTCTTGAATTGCTCGGATTAACAATGAAAAAGAAGGATAATTATAATCCATATCGGCCAAAACCCGAGCGTTTTGTGAATTTTTCTAACGAAGAAATTGATTCAAAAATAAAAGAAGATCCCTCGTGGGGAAGGATCGTGTGTCGGTGTGAAACCGTCCCGGAAAAGGAAATTTTGAACGCAATTCGAGCACCTGTTGGAGCTAGAACGGTTGATGGCGTAAAATTTCGTTGCAGACCCGGTATGGGAAGATGCCAAGGGGGTTTTTGCAGACCACGAATTATGGAACTTTTATCAAATGAATTAAACATCCCCTATGAAGAAATTACTAAAAGAGGAGATGATACTAACATAGTAGTATGCAAAACGAAAGATAGGATTTTAACGGAACTCAAACGAAAGGGGGCATCATGAATCTTGAAAAGGTACGAAACTGATGTAGCGATTATTGGTGGAGGATCTGCAGGATTGGCTGCCGCAATAGTAGTAAAGAAAGAAAAGAAAAATGTCCTCATACTAGAAAGAGACAAGGAGCTGGGGGGAATCACTCTTCAATGCATTCATAATGGATTTGGACTACACGAGTTTAAAGAAGAGCTAACAGGACCAGAATTCGTTCAAAGGTTTATCAACGAGGTTAAACGACTTGAAATTCCCTATAAGTTAGAAACCATGGTCATAAAATTATCAAAAGACAAGGTCATACACGCTATAAATAAGGACGAAGGACTTATCGAGATTAGGGCCAAGGCAATCATATTGAGCATGGGGTGCAGGGAGAGAACAAGAGGTTCGATTAACATGCCGGGATTTCGACCTTCGGGAATATATACTGCAGGACAGGCACAAAGGTTCGTTAATATCGAGGGATATTTGCCAGGACGGTCATATGTAATTCTCGGAAGTGGGGACATTGGAATGATAATGGCAAGAAGATTAACATGGGAGGGATGTCAAGTCAAGGCGGTTGTCGAAATTCAACCTTATGTCAGCGGTCTTTTGAGAAACCAGGTGCAATGCTTGGAGGATTACGATATCCCGCTAATCACTAGCTATACAGTGACTAAAATTCACGGAAGAAATCGTATCAAGGGAGTTACCATTTCGAAAGTTGACCGTAAGTTCGATAGGATTATCGGGACGGACAAGTTTATCGAATGTGACACCTTACTCCTTTCAGTTGGTTTGATACCTGAGAATGAACTCACCCAAAATTGTGGTGCGAAAATATCTTCGAACGGAGGACCAACAGTCGATAATAACCTTCAATCAACCGTGGAAGGCATTTTTGCGTGCGGTAACGTATTACAAGTACATGATCTCGTGGACCTCGTCGTTGCCGAAGCGAAAAGGGCAGGTATGAACGCCGTTGATTATATCGATAACAAGCTTGGAAAGCTAACTGAAAAAAAAGAAGATATAAAATGTACCGCTGGAGAGAATGTGAACTATGTAAAGCCAGACTTGATAAACATTAACGAACTCTCTAAAGATGTGATTTTTTCGTTTCGAGTGAAACACCCTGAACGAAGGGTTTTGATCCAATTTAAAGACGATAAAAACAAAGTCATTTTTAAAAAAAAGAGAAGATATGTTCTGCCAAGCGAGATGATCGAATTGGGTGTGAATTTATCTCAAATAGGATTGAATCAAGAGACTAAAGAAATGCAAGTAGAAGTAATCCCTGAACCAGAAGTATTAATCGATAATCGGAATGATTTTGAGAAATGGAGAACTTCAATATAATGGAGGTATTATAAAAATGACAGAAGTTTTACCAGAAGGAGAAAAGACCGTGCGCTGTATCGTATGTCCCACGGGATGCGAGATTCATGTGAAAAATGTGAACGGAGAACTTATTGTAGAGGGCCACACATGCAAGAGAGGAGAAGAATATGCCAAGGAGGAATTTGTATCTCCTAAACGAATTTTAACAACAACCATGCGCGTCAAGAACGGATTGCTACCCCTCGTACCAGTAAGAACCAACACACCCATTCCCAAAGATAAGTTAGACGATGTCTTGAGAGAAATTGCTACTAAAGAAATTGAAGCACCACTAACAATGGGACAAATTCTCATTAAGAATGTCTTGGGTCTTAATGCAAATGTCATTGCGAGTCGAGACTTAGTTAAACTCTAATCTATAAATAAAATACTAAAACTAGGTTTAAATAACCAAGTATCTAATTTTGATTAATATTTAATATCAATTTGAAGAGTACATTTTTATTTCAGTATTTTTATAGAAACTATATCCAATTATTTAACAAAAAAAATTGAAAAAAAATGGCACATTATAAAAAGAAATTATTAGGCATTACTGTCGTATTATCCATCCTAATGCTTTCGATCATGGCCCCTTTAGCAACGGCCACTGGCGAATATCTATACGATCATTCGTTTTCGGAAGAATATTGGGATACATCGTACGACTTTATAGGTCTTCATTTAGAAGAAGATTATAGTCCAGGAATTTATAATGGAACGGCAACTCACGAAGATTCTTATACAGACATCGACTCAATATTTTATCAAGCTTATACGAATGTTGGAGGCGTACAATCATTATACATCGCGATGCAGAATTTTTCCTGGGGGCTTGACGACGGATTTAACTCGAGTCAATACGCTTGCGCACCATTTCAGCTGTTGATTCAGCATTACAATCCAGGTGGAGATCCAGCCACCCATATACTCGTTGTAAATCGATTTTTAGGTTTAATGGCGTATCAAGATTATAAGAGCGGTTCAGCTGATTTACCCGATTCCAATGGTCACATGTACTTGGGATGGTCGTTTTATTCGGGGTATCATAGACTGATACTCAATGAAGCGCTGACGAATATCGGAGCACCTTCTTGGATGCACGTCGATCCATCGATTGAAACAGAAGCTACTCCCATCAACTTGAAAAAAACCACGACATCAACTGGAGCAGAATATAGCTATGGAATGTCGTATAAAAATGTGTTTACTTTATGGCGACCATTAAATATGTCAACGGGATTAGACGATTCTTCGACAAGCGCTGATTTAGGAGGGATTGTTGCTGCTTCTTTCATAGAGGAACTAAATTTTACATATATAACCACGATTGATAGTAGTAGCGAAGAAGTCACTACTAGAGTAAAGTATAATATCGGAGAAATGACGGATCTATGGGTATTTTCCCAATTAGAAGATAATTATGTAAACTATATAGGTAAAGGAGATTACCATCTAATAGATGGGGATGTGTACTTAGGTTATTACAACAATACTGAGAACGGTGGAATCGTCGAAAGGTTAAGTGGAATTTCTGCTCTTGATATTCCTGGATTTAGCCTCGCTGTCGTTAATACTGTAAATATCATGAGGTTCGATATTAGCGATGGTTCAGGAAGCGAGATAGGTTTCCGTAATGCGGCGGGTTCGATATTAGGAGATTCAAATTTCGAAATACCAACAGCAACATGTTCCATTAAAGGACATCCCGTTTACGAGTTGGACTTTGATGAAACTGCCAATTACATACATAATGGCACGGACGAACACGAATCTACAACATTTGTTATTGGTAGGGGATTAGTTTCGACACCAATTAATTTTGGAACTATCTTGGGCTTTGGTGCATTTATCGCAGGATTTGTTGGAAATCTTACTGAGGTAGGCGAATACGCTCGCTTAAGATTAGTAGCATATATCTTGACCCATCTATCCAGCGTGAGCGTTGGATTTTATTATGTTACCTGCTTTCCGCAATGGGCAGGAGGAACCATCGAGCAAGATCCTACCTTCACGGCGTATACATCGGCAATACCAGGAGATGAAGCGATTCCAGGTTATGAACCTTGGTTGATAGGTTTAGCAGGCTTATGTGGAATCTCATTTATTCTCTATAAAGCAAGAAAAAGAAAGAGATAATATTCTTTTTTATAAAATTCCTAATTTTTTTTTCTTTTTAATTTTTTAAATAATAAAATTCATTACTTTTCCAACTTTTCTCAATTTAAGAATAGAAATAGTTGGGTTAAAAATAGTTGCCCGAATATCGTAATCCCGAGCTCGACGAGATATATAAGATTAACGAATACTTGTACATTGGTGCTTACTGGCCAAGGCTCAATTTTAAAAAGATGGAACAAGAAGGAATTAAAGCAATCGTTAATTTGATGGAACACAAACATTATCATCCCCCTCTTGATAAATTCAAATATTTATTTAAAGGATTTCCAGACAATACTTATCCCTCTCACGAATTATTATCCGAAGTTCTTGCGTTTATCGATCAAACGATTAAAGAGGATAATAAAAAGCTTTTGGTCCACTGCGCGATGGGCATCTCTCGAAGCGGAGGAATGTGCGTCGCTTGGTTATTAAAGGAACATCCCAATTGGAGCTGGTCTCAAGCCGTTGCATATGTGAGGAGAGTTAGGAACATCATTCCTGCTGTCGAGATAAGGGAATCGATCTTGGATTATTTGGAAACCATTAATGGTTTCCGAAGAGATATATAATTATTGAAATTATCCCAAATATCTATAGAATATATTACTGGAAGAAAATGGATACTAAACCAAGAATTCTAAATGTACTCGTTGCGGGGCACGCCCAACATGGTAAATCGAGCTTGATTGAGGCCATTGTAGGAAAATTTCCTGATAATTTAGATTACGAGCTTTCACATGGCACGACCGTGTCCCTCAAGGTCATTCAGTTCGATTTAAAGAAAGAAAATTTATTACTTAATTTTTTAGACACTCCAGGACACGCCGATTTTCAAGGAGGAATAGTGTTAGGTTTAGAATTTGCCGATCTTTTAGTATTGGTCGTTTCGGGAACGGACGGATTTCAAGCAAGAACATACTGGCTTTGGGAAAAAGCGAAGGATAAAGGATTACCCATTATCGTCGCAGCAACCAAGATGGACTTACCAAATTCAAATATTGAAGAAATTAGTGCGGAATTAAAAAAACTAGGAAGCAATAGAACACACGTCGTCCAAACTTCCGCAAAAAAAAGCACCGGGATCGAAAACTTGATAGAAAAGATTTCGGTCCATTTTAAAAAAAGAGAGCTTGAAAATTCAGATCTTTCCTTTGTAATATTAGGATTTGAACATCGGAAGGGTCTTGGAGAAATCTTAAATATTGGTCTCATATCAGGTACTTTAGAATCGGGACAATGGTTAAACGATAAAATTAAGGTAAGACAAATAGTAACTTTGGGAAACTCTCCTTTAAAGCAAGCTTTTGAAGGCGAAATTGTTACGATTAATCTAAACATAAAAAATAAGTTCGAATTAGGAACTCAATATCACGATGGAAAGTTCATACCGGCTAAGACTAAGGGGCTTTTATCTGATTTACATCCGCGCAAGGAATTCGTAATTAATATTGATAATACTGAAAAATTTAAGATTGCAATAGAGATTTTGGAAAATTTAAAAAAAGTCATAACTTCGTTCGACTTTTATATCAGCAATAAAAACATTAATATTTTTGTTCTGGGAGACCTCCAATTCGATTTTATCAAAGAAAAATTAGAAGACCTTATTGAATTTAAAGTAATCAGTTCAAAATTAAAAGGAGTCATCACCATAAACGCACCCAGTAAGGGAAAATATAACTCGGCAAGCGTGAGAATTTTTCCACGATCGAGGAAAAAGCTAACCATTTCAAGGGGAGGGGGTCGGGAGAATAACATCTTCGACTTACTTGGCGCCTCGGCGGCTTATGAGGCGTTTCATTTAGATGGCCTTCATGTGGACATTCGTTCGGGAAAAAACGAAGACGATATTGCCCAAGCCATAGCAAAAGCAGTAGAGAAAGTTAAGATCATTAAAATAGATCCCCGTCAAGACATCATTGTAAAGGTTGAGAATTACCACGATCTTTTTTCTTTAATAGAAAGATATAACATTGAAGTGTTATATCAAAGTCAAGCAAATGATTTTTTTCTACAAGTGAAAAATCCAGATTTCGAACCTTTTTTCAACTCGCTAATGAAAATTTCGAAAGGTACGGCAGAAATTAACCTTTTTACATTCAAACAGAAGGAAGTAATATTAGCAGTAGATCCTGGAACGAGGCATTTTGGTTTTTGTCTCATCCAACACGGAGAATTGCCCGAATTGTGGTACGTGAACTTGAAAAGCAATATCAAGGATCTCAGATCTCAAAGCGTTGCAAAACAACAAATTGAAGATGAACTTAGGTTATTTTTCAGCGGAAAAAAGGAATTGATTAATAAGATATTTGTAGGACACGGTCCTGGTTCCGACTTTATAATTGATTTTTTTATCGAATATTTTGGTATACCTTGTGATAACTTATCGTGCGTAAAATCAAATATGGATGAGTTAGAAGAAAAAGACAATATTCCATTAAAAAATCGCTTTGAACCCCCAGATATATTTTTAGTTGACGAGTTTAAAACGACAAAAGAAGCCATGTTTCATTTACAACAAGGTGAATTAGTGAACGAGGTAAGAGCTAAAGGCTTTGTGGATCATGCAATTGCCGCCTTATTGATAGCAAAAAGAGGAATTAAGGGAGAAACAATGAAAATTGAAAAAAAACCCTTAAAACAACTTCATGAGTACATTTTTGAAAACTATTCCGGGTCCTTTTCTTTTGCGTCAATACATAATATTAATTCCCTTGAAGATTTGAAGTCAGGTACTTATTTAAGAGTAAAGGACGCCTCGCGCTTGGACTCCAACTTAAATAACGGAGATGTCATTACTTTTGTTGGTTTTGGAAGAAATTACGCAAGTTTTCACGCTGTCAACCTGTCAGGTAATAGAATGATCGTAAATTTTCAGGGTAATGTCAAGGTAAAACGAGATTTTTTTAAAATATTAATGCCCGTAAAGGAAAGAAATTAATAATGTTTACTGCCAATAATAAATAATAAGCCCAAAAACTGTAATAATTTTAATTTTTGGATAATTACTAAAATTAGAAAATTAAATTAAATTTTGGTAAATTAGAATGGGAAAATTAGCAAGAAAAGTAGCGATGATCGGTGCAGGTATGAGTAAATTCGGCCAGCATTTTCCCGTAAAAAGAAATCCCGACTTGTGGGTCGATGCATGGATTAGCGCTGTAAAAAGCGTGGATAACGGCATTGAAGCCAAGGATGTGGATGCTTGCTACGTTGGAAATTTCACAGCCGATCTATTTAATCACCAAGGGCATTTGGGCCCGAATATGGCAAACTTAGTGGGGCTTACGCCCAAACCAGCACCACGATTTGAAGGAGCTTGCGCAAGCAGTGGCATTGCATTGAGACAAGCAATCCTGGGAATTGCTTCGGGAGTTCACGATGTAATTGCCGTATGCGGTATCGAAACAATGTCAGAAGTCCCTACAACTATGGTGACTGACGCATTAGCAGCAGCAGCAGATACGACCTACGAATATCCAGCAGGTGCGACATTTCCAGGCTTGTACGCGTCCGTGGCATCAGCTCATTTTCACAAATATGGGACTAAACCAGAAGATCTCATGAGGGTGGGAATAAAGAATCACGAAAATGGCAAGGAAAACCCTTTCGCTCAAATGCAACAGAGTATCAAAGACATAATGGAAAGCAAAAGGAAAAGAGCGGAAAGCCAAGGAAAAGAAGTACCAGAATGGAAAGACGAGATAGAATTTCTTTCAAGTTCGGCAAATCCCTACATTGCATCTCCTTTACGATTGTTCGATTGTTCTTTAATCACTGATGGTGGAGCGTGCGTGTTTTTAGCCTCTGAAGAGGTGGCAAGAAAATTCACGGACACCCCCATATGGATCGCAGGTACGGGACAAGGAAGCGCAGCACTATCGCTTCACGATCGAGACACGCTAACCAGTTTTGTCGCAACTAAAGAAGCGTCTAATCAGGCATACACAATGTCGGGTCTTGGACCTAAAGACATGCAAATTGCCGAAGTCCACGATTGTTTTACCATCGCAGAGATCTTGGCAATGGAGGATTTGGGCTTTTATGAGAAGGGAAAGGCAGCTGAAGCCGTGAAGAACGGAGAGAGCCGGCGAGATGGGGCACTCCCAATCAATACCTCTGGAGGCTTGAAGTCGAAGGGACATCCCGTAGGTGCAACTGGTGCTGCTCAAGCAGTAGAGATTTTCAAGCAAATGAGAGGTCGAGCTGAACGGAACCGTCAAGTTAAGATTAATGTAGAAAAAGCCTTGACTCACAATTTAGGGGGTTCTGGAGGAACTTGCGTAGTAACTATATATCAAAAATAAGGTGATGTGAAGTGTCAGAAAAAGAAATAACAGTATATAATTATTTAGATTACATCCATCAAAAGAAACTAATGGGCTCGAAATGCAAGGGGTGCGGGGAACTTTTTGCCCCTCCAAGAAAACTTTGTATAAAATGTGGTTCTACCGAGATGGAGTGGACTGAAATGTCGGGAAAGGGAAAATTAGCAGCATACTCGTGTATAAGCGTTGGAACTAAATTCTTTGTAGATAAGGGTTATTCGCAGAAAAAGCCATATTGTTTTAGTGTCATTAAATTGGACGAGGGTCCAATGGTTTCAGCCCAACTAGTTGGAGTTGACGAATCAAAGCCAGAAACAATTAAGATAGACACTCCTGTTAAAGTAAAGTTTCTAGAGACACCCATCTCAGGCGATGAACCGAGAATAGATCTTGGATTTGAGCCATTATAAGATCCCAAATTTATTATTTTTCTTTTATTCTTATTGATTAAATCTTTTTTTAAAATTGAAATATATACTTTAGAAAAAATAAAAATATAAAAAAATAAGATTCTATTGTAAATGAAATTATTCTTTTAAGAAAATGCTTAAGAGCCCTCCACCAAGAATGAGAAATGGCCCTAAATAAAGAATATAAGTCGCGCTATAAAGTACTATTCCATTAGCAATTCCTGTCGCAATGAGGTTGCATGTCAGTATGGGTTTTTCACCAAGTACCGGAGTACCGCCAACAACGGGATAAGCTTCGGGGTATAAGAATGATGAAATATCAACAGTTCCAATAGGAATAAACATACCAATAATTAGAAATATCCCTAAAGCAGCAATAACAATTCCTCCTATTTTTGCCTTTTTATACGCAATTAAAGCTGCGATTAGTGTAAAAATAGCGATGATAAGAGTCATTACGAAACTTACGATTACTGGCATTGGATCGACTCCAATTTCATCCCAAGTTAATGTATAGACACCTACCAGCAAATCACGAGCTATCCCCTCACTTATAATGAAAATTGCACCTATGAACAAAAGAAGAGCACCAATTATTGCCAAAGAAGGGCCAATATTTTGCTTTTCCATATTTAATACCTCTTATTTTTATTAGGAGCGTTTATTAATTAGGTCTTTAAATGGCAGTATTACCATTTATACCATATTTTTTAGTTGCTAAGCTAATAAAACAACTTTAATTTAAATATGTCGAAAAATAAAAAAATCAATTCAGTAAATTTGTTTGATTAATCTTTTTAATTTATCAACTCAGAACTTATTTTAAAACAAGAATTATTAAATAAGTAAATAAAAATTAATAATATAATTTATTAGGAACTTATAGAAAAAGTGATTATTCAGGAACTTCCGCGGGTCTTTCATCCAAATCGATTGCTTTAGCTTTTTCTTGAGCGGGATTTATCAAATTAATAACTTTTTCATGGAAACTTTTTTCAATAGTGATAATATCTTCAAGAACAGCCTTTAAGGTTGAAACTTTTTTTCGATTAAATTGCACGCTTGCTTCCTTGG